>JAGHCC010000268.1 GCA_021160685.1 Desulfobulbaceae bacterium
AAAATGTTTATTCATTATTTCGCTCCTCTTATCGAAGAATTTTTTCAAAAAATGATACGTTGCAATTATGTTTACATAATAATTGAATAAACTAAAAAATACAATTTTTCGGGGTAATCTTTATGAGGATACTGAACGAAAAAGAATGTTGCCGCTAATCTTTTTTGAGTATTGTGAGAGATAATGATATGGACAGGGGCATTGAGGAATTTTTATATTGAGTCAACCGTCCGTGAGGCGGACAGTCTGAATGAAGCGGGTGATTTTGTCGATATCCTTGCGGCCGGGAGCTGTTTCCAGACCGGAATTGGCGTCAATGCCATAGGGGGTGACCTGGTGGATAGCCTCGGCTGCGTTATCAGGAGTGATGCCGCCGGCCAGGATAACCGGTTTCTTCGGACGCAGTTTTGCGACGCGGGACCAGTCAAAGGTTTCTCCGGTGCCGCCTTTGATTTCTTTATGGTAGGTATCCAGGAGAAAACCTGAGACAACATCATCATAGGCGCTGAGGTCATCGGGTGTCATGGAGGGAGCGACCTGGAAGGCCTTGACTATCCGGCATGGTATCTGTTGGCAGTACTCCGGAGATTCGGAACCATGGAGTTGAACCGTGGTCAGGCGGCAGTACTTGACAATCTCGGCAACCACCTCCGGGTCTTCGTTGACAAACACGCCCACTGCATCAACAAAGGGAGGGAAGGTTTTGATAATGTTCCTTGCCCTGTCCGGATCAATGTTTCTGGGGCTTTTTTGAAAAAAAATGAAGCCCAGGGCATCGACGCCGCAGGTAATGGCATGGGCGGCCTCGTTCTGATCCGTCATGCCGCAAATTTTAATTCGTGTCCTGCCAGACATTATTTTACCTATTCATCAACGTGCGCACAGCTTCAACCTGATCATCAGCCCGCATCAGGGTCTCACCCACCAGCACAGACGTGATCCCGGCGTCGGCACAGCGGGAAATATCATTTGCATCACAAATTCCCGATTCACTGACCACCGGAACATCATCCGGAATTTCTTTTTTGAGACGAAAGGTGGTGGCAAGATCAACGGAAAAATCACGCAGGTTCCTGTTGTTGATGCCAATCAAAACGCTGCCTGACTTAAGCGCTTTTTCAAGCTCCTTCTCATCATGAACCTCCACCAGGATATCCATACCCCGTCCTTGAGCCTCCTGCAGAAAATCATTGATCTGAAAGGAATCAAGGATGGCGGCAATGAGAAGAATGGCGTCAGCGCCATAGAGTGCAGCCTGCTCGATCTGGATTTCATGAATAATGAACTCTTTACGCAGGACGGGCAGGGCGACCGCCTCCCTCACCAATGGAATGAAATCAAGATTTCCCTGGAAAAATTTTTCATCGGTCAACACGGACATGGCCTGGGCTCCGGCCTGTTCATAGTTCTTAGCAATTTTGACCGGATCAAAATCAGGACAGATTAATCCTTTTGAAGGCGAAGCCTTTTTAGCCTCAGCAATCAGGGAAACGCCGGGAAAGGAGGTCAGGGCTTTCTGAAAACCGCGTGGCGGCTCGACAGGACGATCCGGAGGTGTCAGGGCTTTTGCCAGCAGCTCCCGGATTTCAACTTTTTTTTGTTCAACAATAGTGTCGAGAATCATATTGGTTTCATTGGTTTCATTGGTTAAATTGGTTCAACCAGTCCAACTAATTTAACTAGTTCAACTATTTTTCACAAAACTCAATCAGTGCATCGAGTTTTTCCAAAGCAGCGCCGGATTCAACGGTCCGGCGAGCCAGGTCAACACCTGCCTGCAGGTCAGCGGCCTTGCCGGCTGCCATCAGCACGGCGCCGGCATTAAAGAGCACCATATCGAGACAGGGTCCCTTGATGCCTTGTAAAATCGAGCGAAGCTGATTGGCTGAAATTTCAGCGGTTTCCCCGCCCTTGATGTCGGCCAGACTTGCCCTGGAAAGACCAACATCTTCGGGCTTGATGGTATAGGTCGTCACCTTTCCATCCGCAAGATCAGCCACGCGGGTCTCGCCGGTGATGGTGATTTCGTCAATATTACCTTCGCCGCAGACCACCAGGGCTCGCTTAACCTCAAATCTGGCAAGAACATGGGCCATTTTTTCGATGAGACCTGGCTCATACACACCAAGAAGATAGACATTGGCATTGGCCGGATTGGTCAGGGGGCCAAGAATATTAAAAATTGTTCTGATGCCGATTTCACGCCGGGGGCCGATGGCATGTTTCATAGCGCCGTGCAACATCGGGGCAAACATGAAACCGATTCCTATCTTCCGGATACACTGGCCGATCTGTTCGGCGCTTAGGCTCAGATCAACCCCCAGGGCCTCAAGAACGTCAGCGCTGCCGCAATGACTGGACACGGAACGGTTGCCGTGTTTGGCCACAGGAACTCCGGCCCCGGCCACGACAAAGGAAGAAGTTGTGGAGACGTTAAAGGTGCCGGAGGCGTCACCCCCGGTACCCACCGTATCCACAAGGATTTCACCGGGATCAGCGGCATCAACCTTAGTTGCCTTGTCCCGCATGACCCGTGCTGCTCCGGCAATTTCGTCGATGGTCTCACCCTTCATACGCAGGGCCGTGATGAATGAGCCGATCTGGGCCTGGGTGGCATTGCCGCTCATGATTTCATCCATGACCCCGACCATTACCTTTTCAGAAAGATCCTGGCGGTCAATGATTTTAGCTATGGCTTCACGTATCATTTTTTTATCCTTGTGGTTGGTTCAACTGGTTCTATTGGTTTAACTAGTTGGATTAGTTCTATTGGTTCGATTGGTTTTCAAACAGTTAATCAAGTCTAACCAGTCAAGCCAGTAAAACCAATACAACCAATACAACCAATTTAACTAATTTAACAATTTCAAATAATCCGGACTCATGAAATTTTTCAGTAACTGAATACCGTCAGGCGTCATAATAGATTCCGGATGAAACTGTACCCCTTCCAACGGCAGGGTTTTATGTCGCAGCCCCATCATCTCACCCTGATCTGTTCTGGCGGTAACGTACAGACAATCCGGCAGGTCAGCTTCACTCACAATCAGGGAATGGTAGCGCATGGCATCGAAAGGGTCAGGAAGGCCTGTGAAAACCCCTTTGCCGTCATGGGAAATCGGACTGGTTTTGCCATGCATAATACGGTCGGCCCGTACTGTGCGGCCGCCAAAGGCTTCGCCGATTGACTGGTGCCCCAGACAGACCCCGAGCACGGGAATTTTAGCGGAAAAAAAGCGGATCGCTTCAATGGAAATTCCTGCCTTGGCCGGAGTACAAGGCCCGGGTGAAATCAGGAGGCGATCCGGCTTTAAGGCCACCAGACCCTCAATGTCAATTTCATCGTTACGATAGACCAGTAATTTACAGCTGGAATCCAGACCGCCAATGGTTTGAACGATGTTGTAGGTAAAGGAGTCGTAGTTATCAATAATTACCAGCATAAAATCAAAACCCCTTTTCCGCCAGCTCCACGGCTCGGCGCAAACCCTGTGATTTGTTGATTGTTTCCTGGAATTCCATTTCCGCATCGGAATCTGCTACAATACCAGCTCCGGCCTGGACCCAAAGATTATCGCCATGGAGAATAAAGGTACGGATAGTGATACAGAAATCCATATTGCCGGAAAAGCCGAAGTAGCCCACGGCGCCGGCATAAGGTCCGCGCCGTTCTTGTTCAAGTTCTTCAATGATTTCCATGGCCCTGATTTTCGGAGCGCCGCTCACCGTACCTGCAGGAAAACAGGCCCTGACCACGTCAAACTGGTTTTTGCCTTCAGCAAGATCACCGCGAACTCCGGAAACAATATGCATCACGTGGCTGTATCGTTCAATCATCATCAAGTCGTGGGTTTTCACCGTACCGTAGCGGGCCACCCGTCCCACGTCATTTCTGCCCAGATCGACCAGCATGAGATGCTCGGCCCGTTCCTTGGGATCGGCCAGGAGTTCTTCTTCCAGAGCCAGATCCTCCTCCGGTGTTTTACCCCTGGGGCGAGTACCGGCGATAGGGCGGAGCTCGATCCGCTGATCTTCCAGGCGAACCAGTATTTCCGGCGAAGAACCGATCTGGACAGTGTCGCCAAGCTTGAGATAAAAGAGATAGGGACTGGGATTAATATGGCGCAAAGCCCGGTAGATCATGAACGGCGGCAATGTGGTTTTTGTATGGAAACGTTGGGACAGGACAACTTGGATAACATCTCCGGCCAGGATATATTCCTTGGCCTGATTCACCATTTCCTTGAACTTCTCCGGTTCCATGTTTGATGTAAATTTATGGGAATCGCCCGTGCTGTCCGCGTCAACCACATCATAGGGCAAAGGTCTCATTCTGAGCCGTTTGATGATGCTGTCGATCTTCAGGCAGGCACGGTGGTAGGTTCCTTCCACATCACCATCATCTACCTCAACACAGTTGACGACGGAGAGCGTCTGTTTGAGATTGTCAAAGATGAGAATGATCCGCGGGATCATAAACGAACTGTCCGGAAATTCCGGCAGAGGGGCATTTTTTTCCGGCAGACGTTCCATGAAGCGAACCATGTCGTATCCAAGAAAGCCCACAGCGCCGCCAAAAAAACGAGGGAGAAAATTCGTTTCTGCGCAGGCCCTGAATGAATCGAGAAGTTTTTGCAGTTCCTCAAGAGGATCGCCATTCACTTCTTCCAACCGCTCGCCGCGTCTGATTTTTATTTTTTTCCCCCGACTTTCAAAAGTCAGTAAAGGATCAAGACCAATGAAGGAATATCTCCCCCACTTCTCGCCGCCCTCCAGGCTTTCCAGAAGAAAGGCGTGGGAGTCATCGCCTCCGAGCTTGGCAAAAACCGTCAACGGCGTATCAAGGTCAGCGACAATATCTCGGGAGACGGGAATCAGGCCGGCATCCCGGGCAAGTTTTTTAAAGTCTTTCAAGGATGGTTGATGCATGGTGAAAGTTCCTGGCAGGGAAAAATCGAAGTTAAGTGTCTATACAAATCAGTAAGTAAGATTGTAATACTTATTTGGTAACCGTTCACCGGGGTCTACAAGATTACGAAAACCTCGGCCTGTAATCGTTTACCAGTGCCTTATATTCGTTCATTTGGGCCTGCGCAGCATACTTGTGCTCTGTAAGCAGGCCCAAATGGGCGAAGATGAGGTGCTGGTGAACGATTACCTTATTTGTATAGAGCCTAAGGGCTTGTGACGAAATAAATTTTACAATATTGCGCAGGATTTTCGGAGTCTCGCAAACTCGCTTACCTGTCCATAATCAAGGCGCACAAACAGGCGCATAGCCTGGCTATGTAACTGTTTGTGCAACGCAGAGTATGGAAAAAAAGACAAGCAAGATCTAAAGCTTATTGAGGAACAAGCCCTAATGCAAAAAAAAAGCCATGGCACCGTTCCGGCGGCCATGGCTCCCGTCATAATTTCTGCTAACAGATCCTGAACTGTAGTTTGCTGAAACCAAAAGGGGCGTGTTTTTTCATTGATTTACGGTAGGTTGAGTTTCACGCACCCGCTTTATTCTTTACGCAGCCTGACTGGCAACGTAGCCATTCACACGTTTGGTCAATCTGGATACCTTGCGGGAAGCTGTTTTCTTCGGAATTGTTCCTTTCGATGCGGCACGCATGATGACGGGAATTGCCGTTTGCAAAGCTGCTTTTGCAGCATCAAGGGAATTTTCTTCGAGTGCTGCATCTACCGCCTTAACTGCGTTTTTTATTTTGGTTTTATTAGCACGATTACGGGCGCGGCGAACAACATTCTGCCGATTTCTTTTTAATGCTGATTTATGATTTGCCAAGATTATGCTCCTCTCTTTGTAGATCTCAAATATAAGCGTGAATGTAAAAAAATAAGGTAACTGTTCAGCTGCACTTCATCTTCGCCCATTTGGGTCTTCTCGAATAGCACTAGTATGCTTCAAAGCCCCAAATGAACGAATATGAAGCACATCTGAACAGTTACAGTCTGGAGTAAAGGGTCATTTCCAACATATGCTGAATAGTTACAAAATAAGTAACTATTCAAGGGTGTAACTTAATTGCCTCGTCAGAGACGATTTTTGAAAAAAAGTCCGACCAAGGCATGGTCATTTGCTGAAAATTTCCCAACATATCTTACTTTATCCTGGCTGTCAAGAATCGAGCAAAGTGGAAAGCGGAATTTTTTTAAAAAAAAGATCTTATTTATTTCTCTAACCTCGCATAATTCTTCAAAATTTTATATACTAAATAAGATTGTCTCGTAAAAAGACCTCAATTCGTCATGTTTGACTCGAAGTGGGCGCTTATCTGATCCGGTATCCATAACTAACTGAACCAACCTGAATGGGTACAAATTTAAAATTATAAACGTAACCGGTATGTTAACCATTCTGTAAAATAGAATTACTTCATGTTTGATCTTCTCAAATCCCTACGATGGCAGGATGTAGTCGATATTTTTATCGTCTCCTACATTATTTATCGTTTTATTTTGATGATCCGCGGTACCAGAGCGGTGCGGATGCTGGCCGGCATTGTTGTACTCCTGGTTGTGTATTTCGGAGCCCGTGAACTTGAATTTATGACGTTGTACTGGCTTCTGGGGATTTTTCTCAGTTCTATTTTTCTCGTTATTATTATTGTTTTTCAAAGGGATATCAGAAGGGCTCTGACCCAGATGGGGCAAACTCCATTTGCCAAGACACACACTGAGGCCGCTGAGACACTTGACGAAATTTCCCAGGCTGTTCAGCATCTTTCCCACAACAAAATCGGCAGCCTTATTGTCATGGAAAGGGAAACCGGTCTGCGGGATTATATTGATTCATCCCATCCCATTGACGCTAAACTGAGTCACGAATTGCTCGTCAGTCTGTTTCACACCTCATCACCTCTGCATGACGGGGGAGTCGTGGTCGGTGGCGACCGCATTCTCAGTGCCCGTTGCGTTTTGCCCCTGACGAAAAATCCGTATATCAGTAAAAGTCTCGGCACCCGCCACCGGGCCGCCATCGGCATTTCCGAGGAAACTGATGCTGTTATTATTGTCGTTTCCGAGGAAACCCGGGCAATTTCCCTGGTTCAGCACGGAGCCATTGTTTCGGGTTTGGATATAAAAGAGCTCCGCAGCAGACTTGAAGCTATCTTTTTGCCGAAAGAGGATCAGACCGTTAAATGGAAACAGTGGTTAAGGAATGGGAAAATATTTTAATTTTTTGAACATAGGATATAAATATCGGAACAGGAGATGGCAGAAAAACTGGATTATAAAACTGCTTTCTTTCTGTCTTGCCCTTTTTCTCTGGTATTTTGTTGTCGGTGAAGACAAGGTGGACAGAACTATTTTTATTCCTCTTGAAATCTTCAACCTGCCCCAGGAGTTGGTTATTTCCAATCAATTTAAAAGAGAACTGGAGGTGAGCGTCAACGGCCCCCGGGGCTTGATTAACAGTATCAGCGGTCATGATGTTACCAGGGCTGTTGATCTGACCGATGCCGTGCCCGGCACCGTTGTGGTGCGAAATGATCTGACTTCCATCTCCTTCCCCCGTGGAATTCGCGTTCTGCGTGTTCAACCGTCCAATGTTATTCTGCTTCTGGATAGATTGATCAAAAAGAATTTAAGGATTACAGCTGTGACTTCGGGGATACCGGCCGAGGGGTATGAGATTTCATCAATTCAACTGGATCCGCCCGTCCTCTCCATTACTGGTCCCCAGGAGATTCTTGGCGACCTGGATCTTCTCACCACCAATCCTGTTTGTATCGACGGCCTCAAGAGTTCGACGGTCAAGCAGGTGGGGCTGATCATCGATTCTGAACTTTCCGGATTGATTGGAGAGCCGGTCGTCACCGCAAAGATTACGGTCAAGGAAAAACAGATTGATAAAACAATGAGTAGAATTCCCCTCAAACTTATTCATATAACTACCGGTATCAAGTATTCTTTCACGCCTCAAACCGTTTCCGTTAAAGCCAGTGTGCCTTATCATCTGGCTAAGGATTCGAAGAAACTCAAGACTTTCATTGAGGCCCGGGTGAAGGCCGGTAATCTGCCGCCGGGAAAACATAAACTCAAGGTCGAAATCATTTCTCCTCATAATGTTGCGATCTATGAGATTAAGCCTGAAATGGTTTTTGTTGAACTGATTGAAACTCCAAAAAATATAATTAAGGAAAACCAATGAGAAGACTTTTTGGTACGGACGGCGTTCGCGGCGTTGCCAACATTTATCCGATGACCACTGAAATTGCCATGCAGATCGGCCGGGGTATTGCCTTTCTGGTCAAGGACAGAGCCCATGGCCATCGCATCGTGATCGGCAAGGACACCAGGATTTCCGGTTATATGATTGAAAATGCCCTGGCCGCAGGAATTTGTTCAATGGGAGTTGATGTTCTCATCTCCGGTCCCCTGCCCACTCCAGGTATCGCCTTTATTACGACCAGTATGCGGGCAGACGCCGGGGTGGTGATTTCCGCCTCCCATAATCCATTCCAGGATAATGGCATTAAAATTTTTTCAAAGACCGGTTTTAAACTTCCGGATGAATTGGAAGCTGATATCGAAGATCTGATTTTTTCACAGAAAATGGCGGCTCTCAGGCCAACAGCGGATGAGGTGGGCAGGGCCTTCAGGCTTGATGATGTCAGGGGGCGTTATATTGTTTTTCTGAAAAATACTTTCCCGAAAAATTATACTCTTGATGATTTTCATATTGTTCTGGACTGTGCCCATGGCGCCACCTATCATGTGGCTCCCCATGTTTTTGAAGAACTTGGAGCCAGGGTTACGAAAATAGGTGTGGAGCCGGACGGTAAAAATATCAACCATGAATGCGGCGCCCTGCATCCCGAAGTGATGGCGGAAAAGGTCAAACAATTGGGAGCAGATCTTGGTATTGCCCTGGACGGTGACGGTGACCGGTTGATTGTCTCTGATGAAAACGGAAATGTCATTGACGGTGATCATCTCATGGCAATCTGCGCTTCTGATCTCATGAGCCGAAAAAAGTTGAAAAAGAAAACCCTGGTGGCCACGGTGATGAGCAATATGGGTCTGGAACTGGCTATGGAGCAGATGGGCGGCAAGCTCGTCAGGACCAATGTCGGCGATCGATACGTGGTCGAGGAGATGCGCCGAAAAAAATATTCTTTTGGCGGTGAGCAATCCGGTCATCTGATCTTTCTGGAGCACAATACAACCGGTGACGGCATCCTTGCCGCTCTGCAGCTCTTAGCCATCATGATCAAACGTAAAAAACCGGTTTCCGAGTTGGCCCGGATCATGGAATCCCTTCCCCAGGTTCTTAAGAATGTCCGTACGGCAAAAAGAATGGATCTGGAACTGATTCCTGGTTTCCAGACTACGATGAAGACCATGGAAGAAAAACTCGGCAATGACGGCCGCATCCTGGTCCGTTTGTCCGGCACTGAACCCGTTGTCCGCGTCATGCTTGAGGGCAAGGATTACGATATCATCGATACCATGGCTGATGAACTGTGTGAGTTGATCCGCAAGGCGGATCTGTGAGGGGCAGGAGTGAGAAGTTAGGAGTCAGGAGACAGGAGTTAGGAGACAGGAGTTGGAAATCAGAAGGTAGCAAACCAATGTCATTAACTTAAGCTCTAAATCTCCCCCCTTCGAAGTCTCACAAGCTCGCTATCTGAAAAAGGGGGGCAGGGGGGGATTTAACTATGGCTGAAAAATCCCCCTAAATCCCCCTTTTTCTAAGGGGGACTTTTTCGAAGAAGTCCTTAAGTTAATGACATTGGGTAGCAAACTGGTAATTTTCAATATCTGGTAACCTTTCAATAAATGGTGGCATATCACCAACCTCAAATGGTGGCATTCCAACAACCTCCCCCTTCGAAGTCTCACAAGTTCGCTATCTGGTAAAGGGGGATTGAGGGGGATTTGTTTATAGATTGCCACCATTTGCTGAAGTTACGACAGAAGGCTGAAGGTTGAATGAAAATTCGTTTAGATAAGCTGCTGTTGGTCCGCAACCTGGCTCCGACCCGGCAAAAGGCCCAGGCCCTCATTGTTGCCGGACTGGTCAGGGTGGATGGTCAGCCGGCCGACAAGGCTGGATCCATGTTTTCTTCAGACTGTCGAGTTGAGGTGAAAGGCCCTTCATGTCCTTTTGTCAGCCGCGGCGGATTAAAGCTTGCAAAGGGGCTTGAGTATTTCAGGATTGATCCAGCCGGTTTGATCTGTGCTGATATCGGTGCCTCCACCGGCGGCTTCACCGACTGCCTTCTTCAGCATAAGGCGGCAAAAGTTTATGCCGTCGATGTGGGTTATGGCCAGCTCGACTGGAAGCTGCGCCAGGATGAACGGGTTGTGGTAATGGAAAGAACCAATGCCCGTTATCTGCAACCCGGTGATATCGAAATGAATCTCGACCTCGCTGTCATTGACGCGGCCTTTATTTCGTTGAAACTGCTTATCCCGCCTCTTCTTCCCTTTTTTGCCGGTCCGGTTTCGATTCTGGCTCTGATTAAACCCCAGTTTGAGGTGGGCCGCGGCAAGGTGGGCAAGGGCGGTGTGGTCAGGGATCCGGTTCTTCATCAAGAGGTGATAGACGATCTTCTTAACTTTACCAAAGGACTGGGCCTGACCGATAGGGGCGTCACCGACTCGCCGATCCTGGGTCCGAAGGGGAACCGGGAATTTCTGGCGCATTTTGTCAGCTAAGATTTGACTTGCAAAACTGATAATGCTATTTTGACAATATAAAAATATAATAGACCTCGTTAGATCATCGTAAAATTGATGCTGTTTTCTGGACATTCTTCTTCAAGGGGTCTTGTTTAAGGTTCAAGGTTCAGAGTTTAGAGGGTACCGTTATCTCAAGGGTACCAGCAACCTTGAACCCTGAACTTTGAAGTTTTTAACCCAGACCAACTGTCCAACTTTGATCAAATTCCTTGCCAGTAGAGGGTTTGCAGTCAATAATAAAAAGTTTTTTACGAGGTCTGTATAAACATTTTGACATGAAACTATCGGAGAAATTTATGATTAAAAAACACAAGATTCTATCTGGGAAAATGTTGTCTGGCCTGGTATTCGGCCTTGCCCTGACCTTCCTGGCCGGTCCCGTATTGGCGGCGGAATACCGCACCGTGACCAAGGATGGCGTCAATATCCGTTCCGGCCCCAGCACCAAGGATGAAATATTCTGGGAAGTGTTCAAGGGCTTTCCCTTGAAAGTTGTCGCGCGCAAGGGGGACTGGGCCAAAACCCAGGACTTTGAAGGTGATACCGGCTGGATTTATTCTCCTTTGCTTTCCACGAGAAAGAACGTCATTGTCAAGGTCAAGAAAGGGAATCTTCGGATCGGTCCGGGGAAAAATTACGAAATCGTTGCCTCGGCATTGTACGGTGTTGTTTTTAAACCAGGCAAAACCGATGGCGACTGGCTCCAGGTCAGTCATGGCGACGGCACCAAGGGCTGGATTCACAAATCGCTCGTCTGGCCCTGATTCAGATTTTGAAAAAAGCCAAAATGGAGTTTGCCCCCTGTTTTTAAGGGTGTTTATCTATCTGTAGGAGCCCGCCCTGCGGGCGAAAGTTTATCGCCCGCAGGGCGGGCTCCTACGAAGTTTACATGAAATTATTTCGCAGAGTCACAGAGTTTTTTCTCAGTTACTTTCAGCTGAACGTCACCGGACAGCGCACCACATTGCCCGCCTTGTTGCGGAACAGGAGATAGCCTTTCTCCCTGCCGAAAAGCAGGAGGTCCCTGGTGATTTTCACATCTTTGCGGCAATATTTGATGATCTTGTCAATCCTGCCTTCCCGGTACCATTTCAGAGCCTGGAGACCGTCGCCTGACTTTTTCACTCCCAGGGTGTTTTCAGCCAGACGATCCAGGCTCAATCTATAGCCCAGCCTGTTTTTTACCTCTTCCAGAATGTCCAGGGTCGGCAGGGAAGAAAGATTGAAATCCGTGTAGGCGCTTAAGACAAGGTTGTCAAAGCGTTTGTTGTTAAAGCCCACCACCAGATCGCATTCGCCCAGACGGCTGACCAGGGCATCTATCTCATTTTCCCGGAAAACAAGATACTCATCAAGAAGACTGTCGTAGAGTACGGCCACGCTGATTCCCATGCGGTCTGCCCGGTGCCATCCCCCGACCTCTTGGGCGGAACGCTGAGTCTCAATATCAAAGACACAATAATGCTCGGGTAGTGACTTGTCTTTATTGTCTTCATTGTTCCGTACGGCTTCCGGCATGATGGCAGGGGGGGGTGATTTGACGGGCAATGGATCAGAATTTTCCCGCAGGAGACCTTCCAGCAGCAGCCGGGCCGCATCTTTGTCAATAGGCCGGTTGCCGGAACCGCATTTCGGTGAATGGACACAAGAGGGACAGCCGGTTTCACAGGAGCAGTTGGCAATGGTCTCCAGGGTAACCTGCAGCAGCTCTTCGATTTGGGAAAAAGCCTGTCGGGCCAGTCCCACTCCGCCCGGGTAGCCGTCATAAATAAAGACAGCAGGACCTTGCAGCTGTGGATGAAAAGGATAGGAGATACCGCCGACATCATTACGGTCGCAGAGAACAAGCAGGGGAAACATACCGATGGCTGCGTGTTCAACCGCGTGAATGCCTCCCATGAAATGCATCTGCTTCTTTTCAAGCTGCTGCTGGAGGTCGGCTGGAATCTCGAACCAGAGTCCTTCGGTTTCAAAGATGTTGGGCGGCAGATCCAGTGGTTCATTGGAAATGGTTTTCTGGCCCCTGACCAGTTTCCGCTGAAATCCTGTGACCCTGTCCGTGACCCGTAGAGAACCAAGGGAAGCCCTGAAATGACGCAGGGAGACAGTTTTTTCGACCTTGAGGATCTCCGTCTCTTTCTGGCCAAGAGTCCGGGTGAAATAATTGACATTTTTTCGTTCCACAAGGACTTCATGGCCTTCTAGATCAAGATCCTGCACAAGCCAGGTTTGACCGCGATGCAGGTAAATCGCGCCGGGATGGCACTCCTTCAGACAGCGGGAACCGTCAATCATGCCGAGTATCTGGTTGTCCAGAGCCTTTTTTATGACAAAGGATTGACCGCTGCCCCGCAGATTCACCTCGCGGTGAACATTTTTTCTCACTGAAAACCACTGATTTCCGTCCCGGCTCCTGAGAAGCCTGTTTTCATCAACCAGTTCATCAAGTTCACGCCGGAAACGGCTCAGGGTGTCATTTTTGCTGATGGGCTGCTCTGCTGCGGCGCAGAGAAGATGGCGTTTCATGATGACTGTATTATCAGGATTGAGCACTGCCGCTTCCACATCGCGAGCAAAAAAATCCTTTGGATGACGCATGAAATACTGATCCAGGCCATCCTCCTGGGCCACCATAATGACCAGAGATTCACGCTGCCGCCGACCGACCCGGCCACCTCGTTGCCAGGTGGACATGATTGTTCCCGGATATCCCACCATGATGCAGAGATCAAGGGCGCCGATATCAATGCCCAATTCCAGGGCGCTGGTGGAAACGACCCCGAGGAGTTCGCCGCTGTTGAGCCGGTTTTCGATTTCGCGCCGCTCCTCAGGCAGGTAACCAGCCCGGTAAGCGGTGAGCTTCTCCCGGAGAGGGCCAAGACGGTTCCCGGTCCAGACGGAAATCAACTCGGTCAGTTTGCGGGACTGGGTATAGACAATGACACGCAGTCCGCGTTTCAAGGCCGCCTCCAACATCTGACTGGCTGCGTAGGCAGCGCTGTCATGGGGATTGAAAAAAACAAAATGCCTGCCTCCGGTCGGCGCTCCACTTTCCGTGATTACTTTAACCTTGCGGCCGAGAAGATCCCGTGCAAGGTTGCCGGGGTTACCCACTGTGGCGGAAAAAAGAAGAAACGAGGGGTCGGCGTTGTAGAGTTTGCAGATCCGTTGCAGCCGCCTCAGAACCCAGCTCATGTGACTGCCGAATATGCCGCGGTAGGAGTGCACCTCATCAATAACAACATGGGTCAGCCCGGACCAGAATTGGGCCCAGAGTCCGTGATGGGCCAGAAATGAGAGGTGGAGCATGTCGGGGTTTGTGATTATGATATCGGCGGGATTTTCCCTCAGTTTTTTGCGCCGATATGTGGATGTGTCTCCGTCACAGATCGCGGCCGTTGGGCGATTTGCTTTCGGAAGATGGGCTGCCAGTTCATTAATTCCCTTGAGCTGGTCCTGGGCCAATGCCTTTAAGGGAAAAAGATACAGAGCGTTGGCGCCCGGTTTTGAAAGGAGCCGGCTGAAAATCGGCAGGTTGTAGATCAGACTCTTGCCGCTGGCTGTGGGGGTGGCGACAATAACATCTTCTCCCTGACGGATCAGATTAATCGATTCAGTTTGGTGACTGTAGAGATCGTTGATGCCCATGGCGGCAAGAGCCCCGCTAAGAACATTGGGCAAGGGAGGTTGCAGGCTGCTGAACCGGGCCGGCTGACCGGGGATCTTTTCATGGTGGACAACCTGGTTGCCGAAACGGGGAGAAGCTTTTAATGAGGCAAGATATTCGGAAATGGTGCCGCGTTTGGTCAATAATTTATGTGTGTTGACGTGGGGCAAAATAGATGGCTTTGTTTTTATGATTTTTAACTTTAATTCTTTGGTAAAAAGTCAAAAATACCTAAACTTGACTTACACTGCATCCTGAATCGAAGTCTGCGCTTATCTCCGGCTAAGACCACGCGGAATGACAATTCATAGTTATCTCGTACTTTGTACGAGATCATTCTACCCGAACAATCACTTTTTTTTAAATAGAAGATCATATTTTCTGCAGATGTTGACG
>JAGHCC010000386.1 GCA_021160685.1 Desulfobulbaceae bacterium
CCACAGGCTCGCTTCTCTTCCTTTCCTTCAAGGTGATTGGAGCCCTGGCACTGGTGGTGGGACTCATGGTGCTACTCGTGATCTGGCTGAAAAAGCTCGGGTTCAGCCAAAAAACACTAAAACAGGGTTCCCTGATCCAGATTCTTGACACACGAATGATCGGTCCTAAAAAATATATTTCCGTCCTGCAAATTGCTGATCAAAATATCGTTGTCGGCATCACTGATCAGCAAATAACCATGCTGACCGGACTGGACGCCGGCCCCGCTCTGAAAATAGAAGAAGGAAAGCAAGACAACACATCAGAAACATTTTCCAGCCTTCTTGCCAGGGCTTCAGGATTTTCCAGAAAATAATGCACGGATCACAGATCAAAAAAATCGTTATCCCCCTGCTTCTGATTCTGTCGGCAATAACATTTTGGTCGGCAATGGCAGAAGCGGTGACCCTGCCCACGATCCAGGTCGGTCTGCAAGAAACAGATGACCCAAAGGATATGGCTGTCATCATCGAGATTCTGCTGATGTTCACGATTCTGTCCGTGGCGCCGGCCATCCTCCTGATGACCACCTGCTTTACCCGCCTGGTGATTGCGTTTTCCTTTCTGCGCAGCGCCATGGGAACGCAACAGATGCCGCCGACCCAGGTGCTTATCGGACTGTCGCTTTTTCTCACTCTGTTCATCATGTCGCCGGTGCTGAAACAGATTAATGACCAGGCCGTCAAGCCCTACATGGCCGAGGAGGTCAACCTGGAACAGGCATTTAACGCAGGTCTGCAACCGCTCCGGGGCTTTATGTTTAAACAGACAAGAGAAAAAGATCTGGCCCTGTTCCTGTCCATGGCCAAGCTTGAAAAACCGGCCAACAAGGGCGAGGTTCCATCCTCGATTCTGATACCGGCCTTCATGATCAGTGAACTGAAAACCGCCTTTCAAATCGGCTTTATTCTCTTTCTACCCTTTCTGGTGATTGACATGGTGGTGGCCAGTGTTCTGCTTTCCATGGGTATGATGATGCTGCCGCCGGTTATGGTCTCACTGCCCTTTAAACTTCTGCTCTTTGTCCTTGTTGACGGCTGGCATCTCATTGTCGGCTCACTGGTGCAAAGTTTCGGGATGTAGCGCTTTGCTTCGTCATATGAACATTTTTACTGTGTCTATAAACATTATGCAATATCAACTAATTACAGTTAGCTCTTCGCACAATTCAGGATTTGGGAATGCGGATTTCGGTTCATGTAAAAAATTCCGCAATCCGCATTCTGAAATCCAAAATCGGACGTCGGAGCAAAAGCAATGACCCCCGTTGAAGCCATTACCCTGGGAGAAAAAGCAATTATCATTACCCTTCTTCTTTCTGCGCCGCTTCTGCTCATCGGTATGGCGGTGGGCCTGCTGATTGCTATTTTCCAGGCCACAACGCAAATTCAGGAAATGACTCTGACTTTTGTTCCGAAAATTTTTGCAGTAATGCTGGCCATGCTCTTTTTTTCATCCTGGATGCTGATCAAACTGACGGATTATACCCGGGAACTTATTATGAGCCTGCCGGATATTATTCGCTGAACAGCGGGAAACGCAGGGACAAAAAGGCAAAGGGGTAAGAGGATAAAGAGATGATCGACACAGGACTGCTCAACTGGACAATCAGTCAATTTCTCTGCCTGGTCAGCATCATGATCAGGGTGGCGCCATTGATTTTTTTTATGCCGGTCATTGGCTCGCCCTCGGTGCCAAGCCAGATCAAGGTGCTCGTGTCCTTAATGATCGCTCTGGTCCTGGTTCCTGTTGTACCGGTCACCCCTGCGGATCTTCCGGAAAGTGCCCCTGGCCTGCTTCTCTTTGTCGTCACCGAGGTCTGCTTCGGAGCCTTACTGGCGGTTCTGGCCCGCCTTGTTTTTGCCTCATTTCAGATCGCCGGCCAGATGGTTGGTGTCCAGATGGGCATGGGCATGGCCGGTGTCATGGATCCACAGTTCGGCGTCCAGGTCTCGCTGGTGGGCCAATTCTGGAACCTGATCGCTATACTGATTTTTCTGGCCATGAATGGTCATCATATCTTTATCAAAACCTTAATTGAGAGCTTTATCTGGGTGAAACCGGGCACCCTGCACCTGACCCAGGCCACTTACAACGGCATGATGCAGGCCACGGCCCAGATGTTTGTCATAGCAGTCAAAATCATGGCCCCGGCCTCGGCTGCGGTTTTTTTCTCCCATGTGGGCATGGGTATCATTGCCAAGACCGTACCGCAAATTCCGATCCTGATTGTGGGAATGCCGTTAAATATTGGTGTGGGTTTCATTTTTGTCGGACTTTCCCTGGGCTACTTTCTATCTTTAATGATGAACTACTTTGAACAGCTGGGCCGGGATCTGCCCAAAATGGCGGCGGGGATGGGGTGAGCCGGAGGCTGAAGGCTGAAGGCTGAAGGCTGAAAAAATAAAACTTGAGACACTCAAAAAATCAAGACATTTTCAAGGGAAGGTTGAAAAATGGCTGACGAATCCAGTGGTCAGGAAAAAACCGAGGAGCCCACCGCGCGCCGTCTGGCCGAAGCCAGAAAAAAGGGGGACATTACCAAGAGCATGGAGGTGCCGTCCGCAGCCGTGCTGCTGGTCGGCCTGATGACCCTTTATTTTCTCGGTGGTTTTCTTCTCGACCGTTTTATGCTGGTTCTTCACTATTACCTGGGCCATCTGCATACCATCAAAATTATCCCGGAAAATATGACCATGATGACCAGGGAGGCCATGGTCCAATTCGGCATTATGGTAGGGCCCATGATGGGGGCCATCCTGGTCACGGCCCTTGTGGCCAACTATGCCCAGGTGGGTTTTCTTTTCAGCACTGAAAAAATCACTCCGAAGTTTGAAAAGATCGATCCGATTAAAGGATTTGGCAAAATTTTTTCCATGCAGACCCTGGCCAACACGGTCAAATCAATCGCCAAGCTGATCATTGTTGGCTATGTGGCCTATGCGGAGGTCAGAAAATCCATAGACGAGATCATCCCTCTTATGGATCGTGAAGTAATCGAAATTTTAATTTTTTACGCCAGAATCGCCTTCTGGATTTTTTTAAAATCAGCGCTGATTATTGCCTTACTCGCTGCTCTGGACTATGCCTTTCAGCGCTGGCAATTCATGAAAAAAATGAAGATGACAAAACAGGAAGTCAAGGAAGAGGCCAAAATGACCGAGGGTGATCCCCATGTAAAGGGCAGAATCCGCTCAATCCAAATGGAAATGGCCAGAAAAAGAATGATGACGGAGCTACCCGGGGCAGACGTGGTGATTACCAACCCCACCCGTCTGGCCGTTGCCCTCCGTTACGACAACGAATCCATGGCAGCGCCCTTGGTGGTGGCCAAAGGCGCCGGTGTGATCGCCAAACGGATCAGGGAAGTGGCCAAAGAACATAAGGTGCCGATTGTTGAAGACAAACCCCTGGCCCGAGCCCTGTTTAAAACCGTCGACCTGAATGAACCTTTGCCGGAGAACCTCTTCCAGGCGGTTGCCGAGGTCATGGCATATGTCTATAAACTCAGGCAGAATGCAGCATAGAACGGCTAGAAGTAGAGAAGCAAGAAGATACACAAGATAAAAAGCAAGAAGGTAGAGAAGTAGAGAAGAAAAATGGCTGAATCAACGGAAAAAATTTCAGGCTTCAAAGCCATACATATGGATCCGTCCAGTCTGCTGATGGCGGTGGGAGTGGTGGGCATTCTCATCATCATGATCCTGCCTCTTCCCACCATGCTGCTGGATCTGCTGCTCTCCCTGGGCATCACCATGAGCCTGACGATCCTGCTGATGTCCATGTACAATACCAATCCCCTTGATTTTTCGTCGTTTCCTTCTCTTTTACTTTTGACCACACTTTTCCGGCTTTCTCTGAACATCGCCTCCACCAGGCTGATCCTGCTCCACGGCCATGAGGGACCAGGGGCCGTCGGCCGGGTCATCCAGTCTTTTGGCGATTTTGTCGTAGGCGGCAGTTTCGCGGTGGGAACCATCATCTTTCTGATCATGGTGCTTATTAATTTTATCGTCATTACCAAGGGTTCCGGCCGAATTGCCGAGGTTGCCGCCCGTTTCACCCTGGACGCAATGCCCGGCAAACAGATGGCCATTGACGCCGATCTGAATGCCGGCCTGATCGACGAAGAAACAGCCAAACAGCGACGCCAGGAAATCAGCAAGCAATCTGAATTTTACGGATCCATGGACGGCGCCAGTAAGTTTGTCCGCGGTGAGGCCATTGCCAGCATTATCATCATGGTAATCAACATCATCGGCGGCCTGTGCATCGGCTTTTTCATGCAGAACATGGATCTCTTCCAGGCCGCCGAAACCTTTACTCTGCTAACCATTGGCGACGGCCTGGTCTCCCAGATTCCCTCGCTGATCATCTCCACATCAGCCGGTATTATTGTCAGCCGCGCCGCATCGGACGTGGGCATGGGCAAAGAACTCACCATTCAGTTCGGCAGGCAACCCCAGGCCCTAGCAGTCTCATCGGGCATTATCCTGCTCTTCGGCCTGATACCGGGCCTGCCCCACATTCCCTTCCTCATACTGGGCATCGGCATGGGAGTTCTGGCCTGGTTCGCCTTTCAATATCAGGCCAGGGAACAGGAAACCGAAGCCACCAAGGACGAAGAAGAGAAAAAAGCAACCGAGGCCCTGCCCGGCTCCCCGGAAACCGTGGAATCGCTGTTGAGCCTTGACATCCTTGAGCTTGAGGTGGGTTACGGTCTCATCCCCCTGGTTGATGAAAGCCAGGAAGGTGATTTACTGGAACGAATCCGCGGCATCAGGCGGCAGTTTGCCACGGAAATGGGTCTTATCATACCGCCACTCCATGTCCGCGATAACCTGCAGATTAAACCGGATGAATATGTTCTTGTCCTTAAAGGGATCGAAATTACCAGGGGTGAACTGATGATGGGTTATCTCCTGGCCATGGATTCCGGCGCGGCAAAACGGGAAATTGAAGGCATTCCCACAATGGAACCGGCTTTTCAACTGCCCGCCCTGTGGATTGCCGAAGACAAAAAAGACGAGGCTCAGGTGGCCGGCTATACCGTGGTCGATCCATCCACCGTTGTCGCCACCCATCTCTCCGAAGTGCTGCGCAGCCATGCCGACGAACTACTTGGCCGCCAGGACACCCAAAAGCTCCTTGACCATTTGGAAAGAACCCATCCCAAAGTTGTGGAAGAACTGGTGCCAAACCTGCTTACTCTCGGCGGCATGCAGAAGGTTCTCCAAAATTTATTGCGGGAACAGGTCTCTATTCGTGATATCCTGACCATCACTGAAACACTGGCGGACTATGCTCCCATGAGTACGGATCCGGACATCCTGACCGAATATGTCCGCCAAAAACTGGCCAGATCAATTATCAGCACAATGACCGACGAGGACGGCAAAATTTCCGTCCTGACTCTGGCCACTCAGGTCGAGGACCTGATTCGGGAATCAATACAAAAGACAGAGCAGGGCTCGTTTCTGACTCTGGAACCGAACCTGGGACGTACTATCATCGAGTCAATCCAGCAGGAAGCTGAAAGAATCCATGAAGAGGGCTATCAAACTATTCTTATCTGCTCACCGCTGATCAGAAGACATCTGCGCCAACTTATTGAAAGGTTCCTGCCCCAGGCCAAGGTAATTTCTCATAATGAAATTACGGCCCAGACCAAAATCGCGTCGCTGGGGACTATTCAACTGAACACCGAGAAGCAAAAATAAGAAGTCACTATTCAGGAACATCACTGAAAAATGAAAATAAAACGATTTGAAGCGCCGGACAATATCACAGCCTTTGCCCTGGTTAAAAAGGAGTTGGGCGAGAATGCGGTGATCCTGTCCACGAAAACGATTGATAAAGGAACTCCTAATGCCCGGTTCGAGGTGATCGCGGCCATGGATTATGAACTTGAAACCGTGATGGCTCCTCCGACGGAAACAGCCAGACAAAAGGCTCCGTCAATCTATGGCGATCACACCTTCTGCGGAAACATCCGAAAACAGAAGGCGGAACAAAAAGATAGGGGGGAAATCAACTTTGAATCCCGTGATCTGAAAATGCGTTTCTCGCGCATGCTGAAAGAGCAAACCCGGAAAGAAGGGATCAAAAAACCCGTGGAAAAAAACAAATCCGCCGGGGAAACAAAAACAAAAGTTGAAAAATGGCGGGACTCCATTATTGAGCAAATCCACATCAATCCCCTGAAAATAAAAAAATCAACCCGACCGGTGGTTCTCGCCCTGGTTGGACCCACCGGCGTCGGCAAGACCACATCGGCCGCCAAGCTGGCCGCCTGGTTCAGTCTGCGGGAAAACTGCAAAGTCACGCTGCTGTCAATGGACTGCTACCGGATCGGCGCCACCGACCAACTGAGAACCTACGCCAGAATCATGCGCCTCCCCTGTGAAATTGTTCTGCGCAAAAAAGATCTGGCCGACGCCATATCCCGGCACCAGGACAGCGACCTGATTATCATCGATACGGCCGGCAAAAGCCCTTATGACTCTGATCATGTCGCGGAACTTAAAGACTGGTTTGCTCCGTTTAATTTCATCAGGCCCTATCTTGTTTTGAGCGCCAGCACCAAGAAAGAGGATATCAAAACCATTATCAACTCATATACCCCACTGGACATTGCCAGCCTGATCATCAGCAAGGTGGATGAGACCAGAACATATGCCGCTATGTGCCAGGAGATTGCCGCATCATCCCTGCCGGTTTCCTATCTGGCCTGCGGCCAGCGCGTACCGGAAGATTTCCTGGCAGCATCACGACCCTATCTGCATACCCTGTTTAAAAAAGGCTGGCAGGGATTTGCCGCCATGCTGAACCGAACCGAGTTGAAACCGGCGGATTGGCCGCTCACGGCATAACATGACACGTAACAGCTCACCAAGGGCTATAAACCTTGGTGAACTCTTACCATGACATAAATTGGAGCCGCTCATGAACCAAGCTGAAACCTTGAAAAAAATAATGTTAAGTCAACCGCCGCCAACTCCCCAGGGAGAGGATCTTTCCGGATTGGTATCCGCTGACGCGCCGCCCCGGGTGATCTGCGTTACCAGTGGCAAGGGAGGGGTCGGCAAAACCAATATTTCCGTCAATCTGGCTTACACCCTGAGCCAGACCGGCAAAAAAGTCCTGATCCTTGACGCGGATCTGAACCTGGCCAATGTTGATATCCTGCTGGGCCTGACCCCGAGATACAACCTGCATCATGTCTTCACCGGTGAAAAAAATCTGGCGGATATCATTGTCCGTGGCCCCGGCGATATCATGATTCTGCCGGCAAGTTCGGGCATAATGGAGCTGGCTGATCTCAGCGAGAGCCAGAAACTCTACTTTTTGAGCGAGATGGAAGCCCTCGGCCAGAAAATCGACATCATGCTGATCGATACCGGGGCCGGCATTAACAATAACGTCATCTACTTTACCCTGGCGGCACAGGAACGAATCATCGTCCTAACTCCGGAACCCACGTCCCTCACTGATTCCTATGCCCTGATCAAGGTTCTGTCCAGCCGGCATGATATCAAGAAATTCCGGATCCTGATCAATTCCGCTCATTCCAGACAAGAAGCTCTGGCGGTATTCCGCCAGCTCTCCCTGGTGGCGGACCGCTTTCTCGATTCCCTGTCCCTGGACTTCCTCGGCTATATTCCATTTGACGACAAGCTTCCCAAGGCAGTCAGAGCCCAGCGGTTGCTGACCGAACTTTCCCCCGAGGCGCCGGCCAGCCTTATGTTCATGGAACTTGCGGAACAGCTGTGCCGGGAAGAACCGGAACAACAGCTTGACGGAAATATTAAATTTTTCTGGAAAGGACTCTTTAACCTGTAATATACTTAATAAAGAAGTCAATGCGAGGACGGAAACGTTGAAGGCTTATGCCGTCAGCCCTTAGCCTTCCATAATGAGATCCCCTGCAATCATGTATGGTATGACCAGACAACATTCACCAAAATTCAAGGATTATACCAAGGCCTATTTCAGTCTTGACAGCCAGTTGACTCCTGAAAAACGGAATGAGCTGATCCTGACCTATACGCCGCTGATCAAGTATATTGCCAGCCGGCTCGCCTCCAGGCTGCCCCCTCAGGTTTCCATGGATGATCTGGTCAGTTGCGGTGTTATCGGTCTCATTGATGCGATCTCCAAATTCGATCGTTCAAAAAAGGTTCAGTTCAAAACCTATGCTGAATTCCGCATCAAGGGTTCAATGCTTGACGAACTCCGTTCGCTGGACTGGGTGCCCCGCTCAATCCGGAAAAAAAGTCATGAACTGGAAAAAACGTATTCAATCCTGGAAAAAAAACTGGGAAGACCGGCCACGGATGAAGAAACGGCCGAGGCCATGGACCTTTCACTTGAAAAATTCTACAAACTTCTGGATCAGACGAAATCGGTTTCCTTTTTAGACATTGAAATGCTGCGCCGAAAAAATCCGGCGGCCTCCAACTCCGACAGCCTGATAGAGGCTTTTTCCGCCAACAGCAAGGATCCCTTTACGAAAACAAATCTCAGTCAGGTTCGTATCCTGATTGCAAAGGCCATTGACCAGCTGCCGGAAAAAGAAAAACTCACCGTATCCCTCTATTACTTTGATGAACTGACCATGAAGGAAATAGGCAAAGTCATGGGCTATACCGAGTCACGAATTTCCCAAATGCACAGCAAGGCCATGTATCGGCTGCGATCAAAGCTGAAAAAATTATTATCGGACGGGTAAACGTAAAACAGGTCTTTTTCTGTCTTTACGAAAAAAGCAAAATTAAGTAATTTAATGGCTCAGGCCTTAAGCCGTCTCAACTCATATAAAAACAACGAAAGGACTTTGTCCCCAATAGCATATTTCCTGGGAGGAAAATAATCCATGCCTGATACCGACATGAAAATTCTTATTGTTGATGATTTCGCAACCATGCGGCGTATTGTAAAAAATATTCTCGTTCAGCTCGGTTACAAGCAAATTATTGAAGCCGATGACGGAACAACTGCCGTTGACGTCTTAAAACAGGAAAAATTTGACCTGATCATCTCTGACTGGAATATGCCTAAAATGACCGGACTTGACCTGCTGAAACATGTTCGGGCCGATGATGGCATGAAAGACACGCCATTTATCATGGTTACCGCCGAAGCCCAGCAGGACAATATTATCATGGCCGTGAAAGCCAAAGTCAGCCAGTATATTGTCAAACCTTTTACCGCTGAGACTCTTGGAGAAAAAATCGATAAAATTTTTGGCGGCTGATACCCCGTAGAGAACACCAAAGAACAAGGCTCTCTTTTCAGAACCCCTATCTTTTTCTGTAATAGTTCACCAGGGGCTACATAACTTAGGAAAACTCGGAGTGTAAAAGC
>JAGHCC010000270.1 GCA_021160685.1 Desulfobulbaceae bacterium
GGGGATCGGCGGCTCGGATCTCGGTCCGCGGGCCCTATATCACGGCCTGGCTGTCTTTCAAAAAGAGGGGCGGAAGATCCATTTCATATCAAATGTCGATCCTGATGACGCTGCCAGGGTTCTCCGTGGTCTGGATCTTTCAACCACCCTAGTCAACGTGGTATCGAAAAGCGGCACAACACTTGAGACCCTGACCAATGAAAAACTGGTCCAGGCTGCTTATAAAAAGGCCGGCCTTGATCCCAGCCGGTTCTTTGTGGCGGTCACAGGCCAGGGAAGCCCCATGGATAATCCGGAGCGTTATCTGCGCTCATTTTATATGTATGACTATATCGGCGGCCGCTACAGCGCCACTTCAATGGTGGGTGGAGTGATGCTCGGATTTGCCCTGGGGCTTGACAATTTTCTTGAGCTTCTCAGAGGAGCCAACGCAATCGATCTTGCGGTGGAGGAAAAAGACATCAGGAAAAACATCCCTCTTCTCCTTGCCCTGCTCGGGATATGGAATCATAATTTTCTTGGCTGTGAGACTCTGGCCGTCCTGCCATACAGCCAGGCCCTGATCCGCTTCCCGGCCCATCTTCAACAATGCGACATGGAAAGCAACGGCAAGTCGATCTCCCGCCAGGGAGAATCCCTGTCATATCAGTCCGGTCCCGTTATCTGGGGAGAACCGGGCACAAACGGCCAGCACGCTTTTTACCAGCTGATCCACCAGGGCACGACAGTGGTGCCGGTGGAGTTCATCGGTTTCCGTTCGTCCCAGTATCAACAGGATATCGACATTAAAGAGACATCCTCCCAGGAAAAACTCATCGCCAACCTGCTGGCCCAGTCCCTGGCCCTGGCCACAGGCCAAAAACATGAAAACCCCAACAAACGATTTTCCGGCAACCGGCCGAACTCGGTGCTCATGGCCGAGCGATTAACGCCCCGTTCCATGGGTGAACTGCTGGCGATTTATGAAACAAAAATCGCCATGCAGGGATTTATCTGGAATATCAACTCGTTTGACCAGGAGGGGGTTCAGCTCGGAAAACTACTGGCTAACAGGCTTCTAGATCATTTCAGCGGTATGCGGCAGGACAAAGAATATGACGGTTCAGGAACGGACGAGCCAGGCTGGGCCATGCTCAAAGCGGCAGGCATGGTTTAAGGGGCAGGTTCAAGCATAGAAGGCGGATCTCCCGATCTCGCTCAGGCAATCCGTATGGCATCTTCCAGCATGATTTCAAATTCAGCCAAAAGTATTTCCTTCATGCGCAGATTTACGGCTGCAGGCAGGGTGGCCAGTACGATGGAAGGATCATGCCGGCAACCGATGCCGAGCTTCACGCAGGCCCGGTCAGCAACCCTGACAATCATCATGGTCGTGCTGCCGGCATTTATCATGTCATCATGGTGATCACGGGCAATGCGGCAATAAACATCCGGGATATTCCATTTTTGCAAAAGTTCATACCCTTTTTCCGCATGCAGGACATCAATCAGCTCCCGGCCCAAATCATAGGACAGATTAAAATTCTGTTGCTCGGAAACCTGAAGGTGATCGATCATCTTCAACAAAAACAGCTTGCCGATATCATGGATCAGACCGCCGATAAAAACTTCAGTTGCCTTGTCATGATAGTTTAATTTTCGGGCCAGCCACTGACCGCCCACAGCACAGGCCACGGCATGCTGCCAGAGATGTTTGACCAGTTTATTCAACTCAGGATCCCTGGCCTGGTATTTATTCCGTTCAGCCGCAAGCATCACTAGATCAGCCACCTGTCTGGTCCCGAGGCGGACAATGGCATCCTTAATAGTGGTAATCTCTTTCAAACCGCCAAAAAAAGATGAATTCGCCGCCCGCAGCACCCCGCCTGCCAGGACCTGATCGTGGAGGATCAGTTTTTCCACGTCCTTGATATCAAAATCGTCACTGTGCAGAAGAGACTGGAGACGGAGGCTTACCTTTTCAAACACCGGCAGCTCAAACCCCTCCTCCCTGACATAATCATCAATCTGTTCCAGTATAGATTTTGTTGTCACCATTAAAACTCCCCCTGTAGACGGCTGATTTCATCGGGATGCCTGGGCCGTTCCAGCCTGGGCAGCTGACGGATAATTTCCTGATAGCTGGTCACGCCACGAATAGCCTTGTAGATCCCATCCTCAAGCAGGGTGACAAGGCCGGTTGACTTTATGCAGATCTCCCGGATTTCATGGGATGTTTTTCTGGCAATAACCGCATCCTTGACCATCTGATCAGGAATCAGCAGTTCATGGACGGCCGCTCTACCCTTATAGCCGGAAAACCGGCAGTAGCGGCAGCCCTGTCCTCTTTTAAAAAGAAGGCTCGGAACCTGGTTGGGATGAAAGCCCAGTTGACGAATTTCGTTCAAATTAAGATGATGATCCTCGGCACATTTCGGACAGATTCTCCGCACCAACCGCTGGGCCAGCACCGAAACCACGGTGGAAGCCACGAGAAAGGCCTCGATATCCATATTCAGCAATCTGACCAGGGCGCCGGTGCTGTCTTCAGTATGAAAGGTTGTAAGCACCTTATGACCGGTTAAAGCTGCTTCAATGGCCATTTCGGCTGAGAATTTATCGCGGATCTCACCGATGACGATAATATCGGGATCCTGGCGGACAATATGCTTCAGGGTCTCTTCAAAGCTCAAACCGATTTTGGGATTAATGGAACACTGGGCCACCCCGTCGATGACATATTCCACCGGATCCTCGGCCGTGATAATGCTGGTGCTGTCATTATTCAGATAGTTAACCGCGCTGTATAGAGTGCTGGTCTTTCCCGAACCTGTGGGGCCAGTAACCATAATAACCCCGCTCGGGGCCTGCAGGGTCTCCTCGGAGAAACGCTGGAGCATCATTGGTGACAGGCCGAGATCCTCCACCTTGAGCAATTCGCTCTGGGAACCCAACAGCCGCATAACAATTTTTTCGCCGAAAATAGTGGAATAAATCGAGACCCGAAAATCAAGTTTATGCCCCTGGTGTTCAAAAAAAATACGGCCGTCCTGATGCCGCCGCCTCTCGGCAATATCGGCCCCGGCCATGATCTTGAGGCGGCTGGAGATAGCCGGGGCCACCTCCAGGGGATAATTTCTGTAATTCATCAGCACCCCGTCCTGGCGAAAACGGACTCGAAGCTGATCCTTGGTGGGCTGAATGTGGATATCGCTGGCGCCTTCCTTGATTGAAGCAAGAAGGATATCGTTAACCGTATTAATAACGGCATTATCGTCCGGCTCGACAACGGCAGTCCGATCCGCCATTTTAGCGGAATCTGTTTCCAGCCGTAAAAGGGTTTCCTGAATCATTGACCTGCGGCCAATCCCCTGGACAATTTCATGACCAAAAAATTTTTTGGAGGTATTGAGCTGTTCAATATTCAAGGGATCGGCAAAAACGATCAACACCCCTTTTTCCTGACGACGTAGGGGAATAAAGTCGTTTTCCTGATACAGGGCCAGAGGAGCACGACCGAAAAACTCCGGATCTATCTCTTCCAGGGTTGGATCAAGATAAGGAAAACCGAGTTGAAAGGAAAGTATCTGCAGGAGTTCATCTTCGCCGATCAGGTGCAGATCAACGAGAATTTCACCAAGACGGCTTGACTTTTTCTCTTCCTGGCTTGCCAGAGCAGCCTTGATATCAGCCTCGGAAAGGTAGCCAAGTTCAACAAGAAGGGCTCCAAGGGGAATAGCGACAGGATTGGCTTGGAGGGTCTCCCCGACCTGAGAACTGCTGATATACTTCAGTTCCTCCAGAACACTGAGCAGGGGACGAGGAGTAGACAGCTTGGAGAGAACACGCTGCCCATATTGAAGTTGCTCTTCAGAGAGAAGTCCTTCCTTAATCAGCAGTTTGCAAATTTCATCCCGTTTGGGTTCAATCTGTTGCCTGACGGATTGATCCCTTGATGACTTCTCGGGAGCCTTGGTTTTCCAATGGGTACGTGCCATAAAAATTCAGCCAATAATTTAATGTATAAATAATCAGTTTCCAAATTATGGTCGTATTTTCCGCAACTTTTTGCAAGCCAAAAAATCGCTCCAGAACTTTTCCCGTGGCTTACCTGATTTTTGCAAACCGTTCCCAGAAATCAGGGAAAGATTTGGCCACACAACCCTCATTCTGAATACGAATTCCTGGTACCACCAGTCCGGCTACTCCGAAACACATGGCAATACGGTGATCATTATAGGTATCGATCTCAGCGCCATGCAGTCCCTCCGGCCCTGCGCCGTCAATCATGAGTTCGTCAGGCCCTTCCTCCAGCCGGACGCCGAGTTTACTTAACTCGGTGGCCATGGCATGTAACCGGTCACACTCCTTGATACGCAGATGGGCCACGTTTCTGATCACTGTGCGCCCCCTGGCCATAGCCGCCGCCACGGCCAGGGTAGGGGCCACATCAGGACAGTCTCCCATATCCACCTCAATACCTTTCAACTCCCGGGGGCCGGTCACGGTAATGCCCTTATCATAGTCAATCCGGCAGCCCATTTTTTCAAGCATCCCCACCAGGGCCGTATCCCCCTGGAGGGATTCACGCGGCACATTGGTCACGGTGACCGTTCCACCGGTTATCGCGGCAGCAACAAAAAAATAAGAAGCGCCCGAGGCATCGCCTTCAATGGAATAATCCCTGGACTGATAACAGCCCTGATCAATCTCGAACCGGTTCAGGGAATCATTGGCTTTGACCTTGATGCCAAAGGAATCCATCACGGCCATGGTCATAGTGACATAGGGTTTTGAGGGCAGGGTGCCGGCCACTTCAAGTTCAGCCTTTTGCCGGGCATAGGGCGCAACCAGCAGCAGGGAGGAAAGATACTGACTGCTTTTTCCTTCCGGCAGCAATGTTTTACCGCCGTCAATGCCATTGGCCCTGATTTCAAGCGGAGGACAACCTGTTCCTTTCATACTTTTAATATCAACTCCCCAGCCGGCCAAAGCGCTCATCAAAGGGGCAATGGGCCGTTCTTCCATGCGCTTTTCTCCAGTGATGGTGAAAACACCGTTGCCCAGAGAAGCAACCGAAGTCAAAAAGCGGGTGGCCGTGCCGTTATTGCCCAAATATATTTCCTTAGCCGGAGTTTTGATCCTCCCCCGCCCTCCCTTGACTCGCCATTGGTTACCCAGGGATTCCACCTCAATACCCATGGCACGGAGGGCCATGGCGGTAAAGGCAGTATCATCGCTGGCCAGGGGGCCGAGAAGGGTGGAGTCACCATCCGCCAGGGCTGCGACAATCAGAGCCCGCTGGGTGATGCTCTTGGAGCCGGGCACCTCGATGGTGACATTAACTTTTGATACAGGAGTAATTTCTTTCATTTTCTCATTTTTAAAAAGTATAAACGTTCATCGGGGTGTCGGTGAATGGTTACGAAAAAGTCAGGCCAAGACCGGCCAATAATTTTTCTTTCATGATCGCCACAGGAGCTTTTTTGCCGGTCCAGAGTTCAAACTGGGCCACGCCCTGATAAAGGAGCATGGCAAGGCCGTTGATCGTTAAACAGCCGGCCTCCTCCGCCTCCCGGAGCAATCTGGTCTTTAATGGTGAATAGACAATATCCATGACAACAGGGTAGTTGACCAGGGAAGGACGAGGAACCAGGGATTCCTGATCCTGGGGCGCCATGCCCACCGAAGTCGCGTTCACCAAACCGTCAGCCGATAACGAGGCAACAGCGGACAGGGGATGCCAGTCGCATTCAAGGCTCCGAGCCAGCTGTTCACCGCTTTTTTGTGTCCGGCTGGCAATCATGACGCGCGCTCCGGCCTCAATCAGACCAAAACCAATGGCTCGGGCCGAGCCGCCAGCGCCAAGGAGCAGAATCGTTTTTCCTGCCAAATCAAGATGCTCTTCCAGGGCGCGATTTGCGCCCAGCCAGTCGGTATTGAATCCTTTGATGGTACGATCATTGCGAATCAGCAGGGTATTGACCGCGCCGATCTTTACGGCCACCGGATCAATCTCATCAAGCCAGGAAATCACAGCCTGCTTATGGGGAATGGTAACGCTCACCCCTTTGACGCCCAGAACCCTGAAACCATCCATGGCCGACCTCACATCTTTAACGGGAAAAGCAACATAGACACAGTTGAGGCCTAATTCTGCAAAAGCCGCATTATGCATGGCCGGGCTGAGGCTGTGGGTCACCGGATCGCCCATGATGCCATGGATTACTGTCTTACCGTTAATTTTCATGATGAAGTCTGTTCAGAAGATGATGCAGGGTTGAGACGGAAAGCTGGCCCGGCGCCGTACTTTTGCCTGATTCCGGCGCCGCATAGGTCATATAGCCGCCAAGATCAAGGGTGGCCAGGCGGCTGATTCTGCCGGCTTCACCCATGCAGAAAGCGATCAGGGAAAAATCATTTTCGTGGGCCATGGTCTGCAGCGACAACACGCGCAGAACGTCAGCATAGTCATGGGCCATGGTGACGATTTTACCGATATCCGCGCCTGATTCGATCTGCTCTTGGAGGATATGCTCTAATTGAGCGGCTGATGGGGTGGTCTGAAAATCATGCCAGGAAACGATTGTCTTACTTTTATTTTTTGCGGCCAGATTAATGATCTCCCGCCGAAGGATCTGCTCTGTCCGCAGTTCAATGTCAACATAGGCACCATGGACGCTGATCACCTGTTTGAGCAAGGCAAGCCGTTTAGTTTCATCATCGCACCACAGACCTCCTTCCCAATCAGGCCTGTTGGTAAAGAGCAGCGGCGTTTTTATCCTTTCAATAAAGGGCTCAATCTCGGGCTTTGTCAGGCCATCGAGACGGATCTCAATGACATCGGCGTCCTCTTCCACTTCCAAGGCGGCGGCAAGGGTGTCGTCAACATCGTTTCCGCCAATGGAAACACAGATCTTTCCGGGCAGAGGGTTATTTTCCGTACTTACATTCATTTTTCAGGTATTGAAGAAAGGTATGTAACTATTTAGGTTGTTTAGGCTGTAGACTAAAGGCTATTAGTTTCCAAAATCTGCATTGTTTCTCGTTACATCGCTTGCGGTGTACAAGCTCTATCCTACAGCCTATCGACCTTCTAAGTAACAAAATTTCAAGAACTACTCATAAATACCGTAAAAACAGCATGATAAACATAAAAACTTCGCACAC
>JAGHCC010000341.1 GCA_021160685.1 Desulfobulbaceae bacterium
GAGGTTTCATAGAAGAGCCGATCCCGCAGCAGGATCTCGACAAGCTCGTCAAGATCATAGTTTCTGCCGACAAGCTCCAGGGCTTTTGCCGGACATTCTTCAGCACAAAGTCCGCAACCGGTGCAGAGGGAACGGTTAAGCCGCACCGGCCTTACGTCAGTCAGCGCGCCTTCGGGACAAACCGAGAGGCAATCCCCGCAACCGATGCAGCGCCGGGGATAAAAGGCGATTTCAGCCTTTGGCGAAATAAACTCAGGATTGTGGCACCAGGGACAATGCAGGGAGCATCCCTTAAAAAATACAGTGGTTCTGATGCCGGGGCCGTCGTGAATGGCATAGCGGCCAATATCGCCGATGAAACCTTTTTTCACAGTTGTGGCATCATCAGCTGCAACTTCTTGGCCATATAACCGAATTTATAGAGATAATTCAAATTTCCTTTCGTGCGAACATCATGCCTCAACATGGAGCCCAGGATATCCTGGCGAGGCGAAATCATGAAATTAAGCAATGTCTGTCCGTCACGAAAGGTGATGGTGATATGGGGATGATCAATCATCTTCTCCAACACCTTCATCCTGCCGTCTGAAAAAACAGCAGCCATGGTCACTTGGCCATCTTCGCTGCAAAACTGGTAACGGCCGTCAAATTTCTTTATATTTTCCCTGTATTCATGGTTGATGACAAACATGATCTTCATCAGGTTCAACAGAGCCTGTAGGAACTCCTCAACGAATTCTGACGTAAGGGAATTCTGGATCGCCTTCCACAGATTTTCCTGGGCTTTGGGGCTGAAAAACATAATCATTTTCCTCCTTTGTAACTAGTCAGCAGACTGCGTAGGGCGGATTAGCGAAGCGTAATCCGCCGTATGGCGATGTAAAAAGTAATAACCGCCCCCAATACGATTTCATCGATAATCCGGCATGGTTTATTAAGTCTCTTAACTTTGACATGACATTAACATACGGCGGATTACGCTTCGCTAATCCGCCCTACAGCCTGCTCGCCTTCCTGGTGGGGAGTGCTGCCGAATATTTACCCTTCTCCAGGGAAGGGCACTGCCCTGCCATTTGTCAGATCATACTGGGTACGGGTGATCAGTTCATCCTTCATCATCTCATTCAAATCCTTGAAATAGGCCGAATAGCCGGAAACCCGGACCATGAGCTCAGGATATTTTTCCGGATGTTTCTTAGCATCCAAAAGCATCTCATAGGTCATGATATTAAACTGAACCTGCTGCCCGCCGGCCCGAAAATAGGCCTCAATAGTCTGAGCAAAGCGCCGGCTCATCTGTTGCACATCATCTTCGGGGGTATATTTGATATTGAGCGCCCAGCAACCCGGAACATATTCCCCACCCAGCTCGGCCACCGCGTTAAGGCAGGCGGTCAGTTCCGGGGCCGCGCCGGAGACCGGCGTCATACCGCTGGAAAACACCTCGCGGGCCTTGCGTCCGTTGGGCAAAGCCCCGGTGATGCCGCCAAGCCCGGCGTGATTGGTCATTGTCCAATAAGAAGGACGATATGGCCCGCCGCGGTAGTTGGTATGGGACTGATACAGATCAAAGAGGTGGCGGACAACATTGGCAGCGTTTTTCCGGGCGATGGGGGCCTCGGTGCCATACTTGGGAGCACGGTTTTTCAGATAAAGCCGCATCTTCTCCCCTTCCTCGCCCTTGAAATCGTTTTTCACCATCTCCAGAAGTTCGGCAAAACCATACTTTCGATCAACAAAAACCGCCTGCTCAATGGCATTCAGGGAATCAACCACATCAGCAAAACCGATGTGGGTCGCCCCGGAGGAATTATAGCGGGCGCCGCCGAAAATCAGGTCTTTTCCCTTTTCCATGGGACCCTCAAAAAAGGCGGACAAAAGAGGAGACGGCATCATTTCCTGGTGCACGGCTCCCATGTATTCGTTTAACTGGATGGCATTTTCGATCAACCAGTCAAGCTGGATCTTAAAGACCTCCCAGAATTCCTCGAAGCTGTTCAAATCCGCCGGGTCCGGTGTTTCCGGGCCGATCTGCTCATCGCCGGTAATAGGTCGTTTGCCGCGAAAAAGAGCCATTTCCAGGGGAGCAACCAGGTTCATCATGATGGAACTTGAGGCCGGGTAGTCCCGACCGCTGCTGGCTAGCTCCACACAACCGATGACAGCGTAGTCCCGGGCGTGTTCAATGGTTTCACCCTGCCCTTGTAAGGTGGTGATATTGGCCTTGTCATTAAAAAATGCCGGAACCGACTTGGTGTTGAGAATCACTTCGGATACACGGCGGCAGTATTCCGACGAATTCATTTCATAATCATAACGGGCATTGACATTGGGGTCGCGAATACCAAGCAGTTCCGTGACCCGCAGCATAATGTAGGTCAAATCATTGACCGCGTCTTCACCGTTTTCGTCAACGCCTCCCAGGGTGACGGCCGGCACCGTGCCGGCTCCACCGAACATTTCCTCAGAAGCCTCGGGGACCATGGTGACGTTGTCGGCTATTTTCAGCCACAGACAGCCGATGAGTTCAATGGCCTGGCCGATATCCAGACGGCCCGCCTCAATATCGCGTTGATAATAGGGGTAGAGAATCTGGTCCAACCGGCCGGGGCTCATAGCCATATTAATATTCTCGGCATGAATCCCCACCTGGCAGATCCATATCGCGTTCACCGCCTCCCTGAAGGTGGTGGCCGGTCCGGCCGGTACACGGCGACAGACCTGGGCCATTTCCAAACATTCCTTTCTGACTCCCGGATCATCCGTCACCTGGGCAAGAAACTCCGCCTCTTCGGCCAGATGTCCGGCATAATCCATGATGCCCTGCAGGGAGATCTGTACGGCCC
>JAGHCC010000267.1 GCA_021160685.1 Desulfobulbaceae bacterium
GACTCGGGCTTGGCGGCACTTGATAGCCACCCGAATGTCGAACTACGCATTTTCAACCCGATTGATCGCACTGGGTGGAGGGCCTGGAATTCACTGACCGATTTCAGTCGGATCAATCGCCGTATGCATAATAAGACCTTCACGGTCGATAACCAGTTCACGATCATTGGCGGACGCAATATTGCCGCAGAGTATTTCGGGGCCCGGCAGGATGCCAATTTCGGTGATGCCGACATCCTTGCAATTGGTCCTGTGGTCAAGGATGTTTCAAAACAATTTGATACTTACTGGAATGATCAGTTCGCGCTACCGACACCGGCAATCATCGATGTGCCGGAAGATCCCGATGCGGCCATGAAAGCACTGAGAGGCTGGATTAAAAATACCAAAGAAAACCTCGAAAACACCCGCTATGCCGATGTGCTGACCAAGTCCATATTCGAAATTATTGAAGTGGACGACAGCGACTATACCTGGGCACCGTATCAACTCGTTTACGACTCGCCCAAAAAGGCCCGCGATGAAAATCTGAAACCTGATGAATCGATTATTCCACCGCTTGTCGCAGCCATTGATGAGGCCGAAAAAGAGTTGATCATCATTTCGCCGTATTTTATTCCAACCAAAAAGGCCATCGACAGATTGGGAGACCTGGTGGACCGCGGCGTCGATGTCATTATCATTACGAATTCGCTTGCGTCTAATAATCATGCAGTGGTCCACTCCGGGTACGCGCCGACCAGGAAACCGTTAATCCAGAGAGGTGTGCGTATCTATGAAGTCAGGCCGGATTCCGGTGTTGTCAGTGCAAAGGAAACCGGCAACACCAGGGCGGAATCGAACCTGCATACCAAGGCGTTCATCGTCGACCGCAATGTCATGTTCCTGGGTTCATTCAACTGGGATCCGCGTTCCGCTTACATCAATACGGAACTCGGGGTCATCATCGAATCACCGGTCATGGCCGGCACTGCTGCAGCCCTGGTTGACAAAAAACTGTCAACGGCCACCTACCAGGTGATCGTTAATGAGGATGGTTGGCTCAGATGGATCTCCCGGGAGGATGGTCAGGAAAAAGTGTATGAAAGGGAGCCTGAGACCGGCTTCTGGAAACGTTTTACGACTGGTTTAATGGGACTTCTACCCCTCGACAGCCAGCTGTAAAGCAGAAAGACGTTACAGCTTTTAGTTTGAAATCTTACGCCCTAAACAACCAACACACAACACCGGCTATCAGAGCAATCGTGCCCTGATAGCCGAAAAATGAAAAATAAAAATGGAGAAAATGCGATGAAACAAGCAAAAACTGCAAGAACACTCGTGGCTGTCTGCGCTCTTTTTCTGGGGATTATGACAACCTCCGCCTCGGCTGCCGAGGTAATCATGAGCGTAGAGAAGGTCTTTGAAAAAACAGTAGACAACGTAGTTGTTCTTTTTGACTCTTCCAGTTCCATGACGAAAACATATGGCGATACCACCATGAACCGCCTTGAAGCGGAACGTAAAGTATTGAACCAAGCGAACATGACACTGCCCGATCTGGACTGGAACATAGGATTTTACTCGTTCACTCCCAAGGCGGGTTCAGACACAGCTCCTTTCAAAACTATTTCCCCCATGGCGCCGTACAGCAAAGAATCTGTTGCCAAGGCCATTGAGGCTTTGCCTGCCAAGGCCAGTGGGCCGACACTGCTTCAGAACGCCTTGGTGGAACTTGATCCCATCCTGGCCGGCTTGAAGGGAAAAACCTCAATCCTGATTTTCACGGACGGCACCTACTCCAAGAAGGAAAACACTAAGACAGCACTTTCACTGGCCAAAGAACTCGAACAAAAATATGACATCTGTATTTGCGCGGTCAGCAGTGCCACCGGAGAAAAGGAAGAGAAACTTCTCAAGGCAATGTCTGAACTTAATGATTGCTCCCTGGTGATTCCCTTTTTCGATCTGCTGAATAATCCCGGATACACTACAGGCGCACTGTACAGGGTTATTCAAAAAGTTGTTACCGTTGATATCAAGGACGGTATCTTTTTTGAATTTAACAAGTTTGACTTGCAGCCGCAGTACCGTGAAAGGGTGTTGGTTCTGGCTAAATTTATCGATTCGCATCCAAAGGTGCGGGTAACCCTGGCAGGATATACCGATGGTGTGGGCAGCGAAGGATACAACATGGAACTTTCCAGAAAACGTACTGAATCTGTGGCCACGTTACTGCTGGAAAACAGCAATATCGATCCGAATCTTATTACTCTGCAATGGTACGGCAAGGCAGATCCGATTGCCACCAATGATACTGAGATGGGTCGTACTTTGAACAGGCGGGTCAGCGTTATCCTTACCGCATCCGCATCCAAGTAAGAAATCGGCACACTTGTTCAACAAATATTTTCGCATCAACTCCCCCGGTCAAGAGAGAAACGCTCTTTTGATCGGGGGTACATCAATACTTATAATAAAACTGCGCGATAACGATCAGGCTAACTTAGCAATCGCTTCCTTCAACCTGTTCATTCCTTCCTTGATATTGTCCATTGAAGAGGCAAAAGAAAACCTGACAAACTCATCCGCCCCAAAGGCCGCCCCAGGAACAGTGGCCATGAAACTCTCTTCCAGAAGATAGGCGCTCATCTCGACAGAACCGTTTATCTTCTTCCCGCCCACGGATTTGCCGTAATAGGCAGACATATTCGGAAAAACATAAAAAGCCCCATTTGGCGTCACACAGGAAATATTATCAATGGACAGCAGTTCACTGAGAATATATTCACGCCGTGGCAAAAACGATTCTTTCATCATGATCGGAAAATCTTGCGGTCCGGAAACCGCTGCCAAGGCAGCCTTCTGCGCAATCGAAGAGGCATTCGAGGTTGACTGGCTCTGAATCTTATTCATGGAGGCGATGATATGTTTGGGCCCAAGGGTATAACCGATGCGCCAGCCGGTCATGGCAAATGATTTGGATACACCGTTTAAAATAAGAGTCTGCTCTTTTAATTTCGGATCAACATCAAGAACATGGGGAACAGGGCCTTCATCAAAAACAATGGTGTCATAGATATCATCAGAGATCACCGCCCAACCATTCTTCAGAGCCATGTTCCCGACCGCGTCAAGAGCATTCTTTGAAAAAATAGCGCCGGTGGGATTTGACGGGCTGTTCAGGATGATGCCTTTGGTTTTGTCTGTAGCATATTGTTCAAGAAGTTCGGCGGACAAATCAAAATTATTTTCCTCGGGCAGGGGGACCAGAACAGGGGTGGCGCCGGCCAGCAGAACGATGGGCGGATAGGATACCCAATACGGAGTTGGAATCAGGACTTCATCACCCGGGCCGAAAAGGGCCTGGGCCATATTGTAAAGGCCGTGCTTGCCGCCGCAGCTGACCTGAACCTGATCTGGTTCATAATCCCAGCCTTTATCATCGGCAAAGCGTTTGACAATGGCTTCACGGAGCTCGATGATTCCCGGCACCGCAGTGTAGCGGGTGAATCCTTCGTCAATTGCCGCCTTGCCTGCCTCACATACATGAGCAGGCGTATCAAAATCCGGTTCACCGACACTGAAATTCAAAATATCCGCCCCGGCCGCTTTCATGGCCTTGGCCTTGGCATTGACTGCCAGCGTGGGTGAAGGTTTGATCTGCTGCATTCTTTCAGCCAATTTGATAATTTCTGAACCCATTGTCCTGTCCTATTCTGTTTTTTTATTTGAAAATGGCAGGTCTTATTGAGCCTACCGAACCTTAATAAAAAACCTCACGTAAAAAAAGACCACTTGCCGGCGCCGTGGGACCGGCCGCTGATCTGTCCCTTGCCGCTACAATATCTCTAAAACCGTTCACCGTCAACCTTGCCTTACCAATTTCGAGAAGGGTACCAACAATATTTCTCACCATATGGCGCAAAAAGCCGTCACCATGGATTGTAAAACAGAGACGAGTTGCATCCGTTCGTTGAAAAGAGGCTGAATAGATCTCACGCACTGCCCCCCTGCCCGGCAAAGCGGGGTCCCTGGAACCAGCCGCCTCAAAACTTGAAAAATCATGTCTGCCAAGAATAAAAGGCAGACATTTTTCCATGCTGACGACATCAAGAAACGTTTTGACATGAGTGCTGTAAAGACGCCTGGTGGGCAACATGACCCCACCAATATCCATCCGGTAGAAATAGCACTTGCCCGTGGCGCTGCGTCGGGCATGAAAGGAAGGGTCCGCCTCTTCGACAGCGAGAATCCGGATATCATCTTCCAGCAAACTGTTCAGCCCGGCCATGAAGCCTGGACAGGGAATTTGCGAGGCCGTCGTAAAATTGGCCACCATTCCTAAAGCGTGGACACCGGCATCCGTGCGGCCGGCGCCATGAAGAACGATCTCCTCGCGGGTCATGACGGCAATTTTTTTTTCAAGCGAGCCTTGAATCGTCGATTGATCCGGCTGACGCTGCCAGCCGGAATAATGCGTGCCGTCAAAGGCGATGGTCAATTTAATATTACGACTTGTCACGGAAACAGAGGAATATGCTTTAAACCGAGATCTTCAGGAAAAGAGCAGAGCAGGTTCATATTCTGGACGGCCTGACCAGCTGCCCCCTTCACAACATTATCAATGGCCGAGACGACCACGATACGTCCGGTCCTTGCATCGACCTTACAACCGATATCACAAAAATTGCTGCCCCGGACAAACTGGGTTGCCGGGAACGAACCGGGCTCACACATCCGGACAAAAGGCTCATCCGCATAAAAATCGGCGTACAGTTGATCTACATCATTCTGACTGATTTCTTTTGACGTGGAAGCATAAATGGTACTGAGAATACCACGGGAAATGGGCAGCAGATGAGGAACAAAGGTGACGTTGACATCCTCCCGGTTGCACAACAGACCGATCTCCTGCTCGATCTCCGGAGTATGCCTGTGTTCACCCACCTTATAGGCGCGAAAGCCATCGGCAACCTCGCAAAACAGGGTCGCGGTGTTAGCGCTGCGTCCAGCCCCGGTTGTTCCGGATTTCGAGTCGATGATAATGGTCTGTGGATCAATGAGATGATTTTTCAAAAGTGGGGCAAGACCGAGAATAACACTGGTTGGATAGCAGCCGGGATTCGCCACCAGACGGGAGCCGGCAATCCGTTCGCGATAGAGTTCCGGCAGACCGTAAACCGCCTCGCCAAGATAATTTTGCGCCGTATGGGTCTGATACCACTGTTCGTAAACCCCCGCATCATGAATACGAAAATCAGCGCTCAGATCAACCACCTTTTTCCCGGCCTCAAGCAGGACGGGGACAAAATTCATGGCGGTCTGATGGGGTACAGCGAGAAAAAAGAAATCAGCACGTTGTGCCAGATCCTCCATCTGAACATCTTCACAGACAAGATCAACTATTCCCCTCAGATTCGGGAACACTTGGGACAGGGGTTGCCCCGCATACTGTCTGGAGGTGGCCAGACTTAACTCCACCTCCGGATGATGGTAGAGAATCCGCGCCAGTTCAACCCCGGTATAGCCCGAAGCGCCGACAATTCCGACTCGTATCATAAATATTTCACCTTAAAAAAATTTGTATCTGCATCAAAGATGATGAATCCGTTTTGCCCCTTTGAACCTTTGAACCTTTGAACCTTTGAACCTTTGAACCTCTGAACCTCTGAACCTCTGAACCTCTGAAC
>JAGHCC010000321.1 GCA_021160685.1 Desulfobulbaceae bacterium
CATATCCCTTGTCAGCCAGCCAGCGGCGAGCCTTGTCGGTCAGTTTGAGGGTCACCTTGCGCTCGGCAAGCTGTTCCTGGATTTCATGGATCATTTTGTCAACGATCAACTTCATGACCTCCGGTTTAAGGGAATGAAAAGATACAATTCCGTCGAGTCGGTTTCTGAATTCCGGTGAAAAGAGATTTTTAATGGCCTTCTGGTCCCTGCCCTGTTTGTCGGAGACAAAGCCGATGGCCTGGCCGCTCATTTCCCTAGCTCCGGCATTGGTGGTCATGAGCAGGATCACATTTCTGAAATCCGCCTTACGTCCGGCATTGTCGGTCAAGGTGGAATGATCCATGATCTGCAGCAGGATGCCGAAGATATCCGGATGGGCTTTTTCTATTTCGTCAAGGAGAAGAACGCTATATGGATGTTTCTTGATTGCATCGGTCAAGAGCCCCCCCTGGTCAAAACCAACATAACCCGGCGGCGCGCCGATGAGCCGGGCAACCGCGTGTTTTTCCATATATTCCCTCATGTCGAAGCGTTCAAGGTGGATGGACAGGGAAGCGGCAAGCTGTCGGGCCACTTCGGTCTTCCCGACACCGGTGGGGCCGGCAAAAAGAAAGGCGCCGGTGGGCCGCAGGGGATCTTTCAGCCCGGCCCGGCTGCGCTTGACTGCCGTCACCAGTGCTTCAATGACATGATCCTGGCCAAAGATAACACTTTTCATCTGTTGTTCAAGATGCTTGAGCTGTGTCACATCTGAGCCGGAAATATTTTTGGTCGGAATTCGGGCCATTCTGGCAATCACTGTTTCAACGTCTCGTACGGTTACAGTTTGACGCTTACGGCCCGTTGCCAGCCGGAAGGCGGCTCCGGTCTCGTCAAGCACGTCAATGGCCTTGTCCGGCAGGAAACGATCATTGATGTAGCGTCCGGCGAGTTCCGCCGTGATCTTAAGGGCCGGCATGGAATATTTAACCCCGTGATGTTCTTCATAGCGGGATTTAAGACCCTTCAGGATGGCGACCGTGTCATCCACCGTGGGCTCTTCAATATCGATTTTCTGAAAACGGCGGGACAGGGCCCGGTCCTTTTCAACATGATTTCTGTATTCGTCATAGGTGGTGGAACCGATGCAGCGCAGGGTGCCGGCCTGCAGGGCCGGTTTCAACAGATTTGAGGCATCCATGCTGCCGCCGCTGGTGGCCCCGGCGCCGACAATGGTGTGTAGTTCATCTATCAGCAGGATGATATTGCCTTTATCCTGCACCTCGTCAATGACGCCCTTGAGGCGTTGTTCAAAATCACCGCGGTACTTGGTTCCTGACAGCAGGGCGCCCATGTCCAGCTGGTGGATTTTCAGATCCTGCAGAACAGGGGGGACCCGCTTTTCGTGAATATGGAGTGCTAATCCTTCGGCAATGGCGGTTTTTCCCACACCGGGCTCTCCTACAAGGAGGGGATTGTTTTTCCTGCGTCGGCAGAGAATCTGCATCACCCGCTTAAGTTCATGTCTGCGGCCGATAAGCGGATCAATCAGTCCTTGCTCGGCTCTGGCGCTGAGGTCCACGGTAAATTTTTCCAGGGCTGTTTTGGCCGGTTCTTTTTGTGGTTCCTCTGTCTGGGGCTGGATTGTGGGTTTCGGTTCCATCCGGTGGGAAATATATTCAACGAGTTCCAGGCGGTTCAATCCCTCTGATTGGAGAAAATAGACGGCAAAAGACTCGGGCTCGGAAAAAATTGCTGTAAGCACATCCCCGGAGTCCACTTCATTTTTTCCGCAACTCTGAACATGGGCAATGGCTCGTTGCAGAACCCGGTTAAAGCCGATTGTCTGGCTGGGTTCCTGGCCGATTTCCTCGAAGATAGGCAGATTTTTATTAAAAAAGGTTTCCAGGCTGGACTTTAAATTATCAATATTGGCGCCGCAGTTATTGATAATTTCGGCCGCCATGTCGTCGTGCAGCAGCCCAAAGAGGATATGCTCCACCGTCACATGCTCATGCTGGCGGATTTTGGCTTCGCGGATGGCCATTACCAAGGCTTTTTCTACTTTATGACTGATCATGATTTCAATTGATGGTCTGCTGTTATTTTTACGATTTTTAGCAACTATTTAGATGTGGTTGTCAAATTTGCCTAACCGCTATGCTGTAACTGTTCAGCAGTGCTCCAGATGTGCGTAAGCAGGCTGGAGAACTATAGTAGTCCTATGTGAGCCAGCCTGATCGCGTGCAGATGGGGTGCTGCTGAATAGTTACGATTTTTCCAGGGAACATTTTAAAGGAAATTCGTTTTTGCGGGCCACGTCGTGGACGATGGCCACTTTGGTTTCCGCGATCTCACGGACATAAATGCCGGCCACGCCGATTCCCTGCTGGTGGACATTCAGCATGATCTTGGTAGCCTCGCCGGAATTTTTATGGAACACGGTTTCCAGCACCATAATGACAAAATCCATGGTGGTATAGTCATCATTATGGAGTAATACTTTATACAGATACGGTTTTTCAATTTTTTGCTTTTTTTCAGTAGCAACACCGCCTTCATACTCTCGATCCACAGCACTCATTGTATTAAAGAACCCGGGTTGTTGTCCATTTATTTTGTTTTGAACCAAATGGACATAAGTTAAGATCAAATTGCAACGATTTTGTTCCGTTCAATGAGAAAATCGAACAGGAAATTTTCAAGGATAAGTGTATCCTCAACGCTTGAGCTTTTCAGAGATTGTTCCGCCGCAAGAAGCCGGGCCAGTCCCTTTTTTAACTTCTCCAGGTGAAAGTTTTCCGCCTGGAGGAAAGTTTTATAAACAACATACGGATGACCGGCAAGCAGGGCGGGCCACTCTTCTTTTGTCTCTTTGAGCTGCGACAGGTAACCCTTCTGGAACGTCCCATAGGACTGGCCGCGGGCATAAACGGGATGCGGCTGTTCCTGAAAGGCGCGGGCCAGCAGCAGTTTACGGATGAAGTTCCGTAAACCTGCTACAATCATCAGAGAATGAATGCCGTTTTCCCGTAAACGGTGAAGACTGAGCAGCGCCCCGGCAAGATTTGCCCCGGCAAAGGCTTCGGTGAATTCAAACAGGGCCTCATCCTTGGTCCGGCCCACGATAGCGTCCACATCAGCTGCTGTGATGGAGTTCCTTTCGCCGGAATAAAGAGCCAGCTTTTCTGTTTCGTTGACAGCAGCCACCGGATGAAAACCGATGCGCTCCAGAAGAAGCTGCAGGGCTCTGGGTTCGATTTTCTTATGGAAATCGTTCAGGGTCCTGTGAATAAGATCACGAACCACATTATTCTGGTCTTTGCGGGCCGCTGCCGTGGCTCCAGTGTCAACGGCCAGATCCACAACCACAGCGTTTTCTTTAATAAATTTATACAGTTTTTTTCGCTTGTCAACCGCTTCCGCCACAAGAATCAGGACATTTTGCGGCGCAATGCCGTTTTTCAGGACCTCTTCAACAAGATCGGCCCCGCTGCTCTGCCGGTTCTCTTCACCTGTTTCCGGAACCGAAATATCCTTCAGGCAGGCGATATCCTGGGGTTTGCTGAAACCGAAAAGTTTTTTCCAGCGGGAAGCCGGCAGATTTATGATATCATCATCGGCTGTAAGTCCCGCCAGCCCGAACATCCGGCCCAGATAGCGGCCAGCCTGTTCTTGATCCTTTGCTTCCCATGCCTTGACGGCTTTATCCCAGAAAGATTTTGCGACATTTTTGGAGAAAAAGAGTCTGGAATCCATGACTCGGAATATCCGGCGGCCGGCAAAGAGGCTGTAGCTTTTCAGCAGATTCATGGTATGGGCCGGATTTTCCCGGTCCCCGTCTATCTCCGTGATATTGCTTGTGCGCTGTTTTTCATCGGGCAGCATGGAGCGGATGATCGAGTCTGCGACATCGCGGCAGAGAAAGCGATCCCCGAAGAGCAGGTAAACAGGATGCACCTCGTCCTTTTTGATAGCCTGGATGAGACGGGGAACATCTTTTCTTTTAAATATCGGCATAACTGATTAAAGGTCAATGTTATTTCAGGTTGGTTAGGCTAAAGGCTATTAGTTTCCGAAATCGGTCTATACCCTGTTTTTGAGAGTGTTTCTCGTTACGTCACTTTGCGTGTACGCAACAAGCTCATCTCTCCTACAGTCTAAATGCCTACAGTCTATCGGCCTGAACTGTTACGGTAAAAGTTGAATCATGTTTCAACAAAGGTCATAATGGCATATTTGTTGATATTTGCAAGAGAGAGTGAAAAAATCAGGGAGGAAAAATCATGCCGATTGGAGCACATATGTCCGTCAGTGGCGGACTGGAACTGGCTTTTGAGAGAATTCGCCGGGTGGGCGGCAAGGCTCTGCAGATTTTCACAAGAAACCAGCGGCAATGGACGGCAAAACCAGTTTCAGAGGAAGAGGCCAGGCGTTTCGCGGCTGCATGGCAGGAGTGGGGCGAGTACACCATTGCCAGCCATGACTCTTATCTGGTTAACCTTGCATCTCCCAAGGCGGAGACGGTGAAGAAATCAGTGACTACCCTTGCTTTGGAACTGGAGAGGGCGGAGATGCTTGGCATTTCTTATGTCGTCATGCATCCCGGCGCCCATCTCGGTGAAGGTGTGGAGGCCGGGTTGAAATGTTTTGTGGCAAATCTCGATGAGGTTTTTGATCGCGCCCGGAATGGGAAAAAGGTGATGATTCTTATTGAGACCACAGCCGGACAGGGAACCTCTCTGGGGGCAAAATTTGAGGAAATTGCCTTTATTCTACGAGAATCATCCCATTCCGACCGCCTGGGAGTCTGTCTGGATACCTGCCATATTTTTGCGGCCGGCTACGATTTCAGAACTCCGGAAATCTACCGGCAGACTTTTGCCGATTTCGATGAGATCATCGGTTTGGACCGGCTCAAGTTTTTCCATCTCAATGATTCGAAAAAGGAGCTGGGAAGCCGGGTGGATCGCCATGAGCATATCGGCCAGGGAAAAATCGGTCTGGCCGGGTTTAGACTGCTGCTGAAAGATCCCCGTTTCAGGGATCATCCAATGACATTAGAAACGCCGAAGTCCCAGGATCTCCATGAAGATGTGGAAAATCTCAGGGTATTGAGGGAACTCCGGCGGTCGGGATGATCGGGTGTGAAATAGTATTCATTCTCTGTCGGCTAATCCATTGCCTCCATTTCGCGGCCGCAGCACAGGGGTACTTCTTTGCCCTTGGCCACATTCATGTATTTGTTGCAGATTGTGCAGACATAGGTGCAGTCTTCATTGGCCGTATGGTCCGGGGAGAACACGGTTTTGCCGCCGGGAACGCCTTCGATGACAAAACGGGCCAGATTTTCTTTGATGGGAATATATTCGCCAATGGCCGTCATTTTTTTATTTTCTTTGGCACAGTCAACGATAACCCGCCAAAGTGTTTCCATGGAAGCGGTTTCCTGCTCATTTTCCGGTAAAAATTCCACCACATTTCTGTCAACATTTATTTTCATGATAATCTTCCTTTGCGTAGATGTTAGAAGTTTGCTTAAATACAGACATTTCATTTTTTAATAATTATTACGATTTAAGACAGAAAACAAATCCTGTCAAGAACCTAACTACCTAAGGTGAAGGCATTAAGGTTCAAATGTTCAGAGGTTCAGAGGGGGTATTCCTTATCCTTATTAGTCCTTTTGTCCATTCGTCTTGTTTGGCAACGTATTGAAAACACAATATATTTGTAAAGTCTGAGAGACAAACTCTTTAGACTTTATAAGATAGAGCCAAACCTCTCCACTTCAGAAAATCAGGAAACAGGTCATGAAAGAAAAAATCAAGGTTGCGCTGCTGGCCGGAGGGAAATCAGCAGAACGAGAAGTCTCCTTAAAGGGCGCTGTCGGTGTTGAAGCTGCGCTTGACCGGGAAAAATATGATATCTGCCGCTATGATCCGGCAACGGATCTGGTAAAATTGGCAGTTGATGCGCCGGAGCTCGATGTGGCCTTTATTCTCCTCCATGGCCTTCTGGGTGAAGACGGAACCATGCAGGGATTTCTTGATCTACTGGAATTGCCCTACCAGGGTTCCGGGGTGCTGGGAAGCGCTCTGGCAATGAACAAAAATCTGGCCAAGATCCTGTACCGCCAAGCCGGGCTGAAGGTGGCGGATTGGCTCATGGTTTCACCCGGAGATGAAAATCAGCTTGATCCTCTGCTGGAAAAAATCAGCCTGCCCTTGGTCATCAAACCAGTGCATCAGGGGTCAAGTGTGGGCATGAGTATCGCCCGGACGCCAGGAGAGCTGAAAACAGGCCTTGATATAGCGTTTACCTATGATCGGGAGGTCATGCTCGAAGAATTTATCCAGGGCCGGGAAATTACCGGTGGAGTGATCGGGAATGATGATGTGACCTCTTTGCCGCTTGTTGAGATTATTCCGGGATCTGATCATCCTTTCTTCGACTATGAGGCAAAATATACGGAAGGCGCCAGTCGCGAAATTTGTCCGGCTGATCTGGCCGACGACATCACCGCCAGGGCGAGACAAAATGCGGTTAAGGCCCATGAAGTGCTGCAGCTGCGGGGATACAGCAGGACGGACATGATGGTTTCTCAAAACGATGAAATTTTTATCATTGAGACAAATACAATTCCCGGCATGACCCCCACCAGTCTTTTGCCCCAGGCCGCCCAGGCCCATGGCCTTTCTTTTCCTGAACTTCTGGACAGGCTGCTTTCTCTGGCCCTGGAAAAAAAGTAAGATCTGGGATAACTGTTCAGCAGCACCCTATCCGGAGTCTACGCTTACCTGCACACGATCAGTCTGATTCACATAGGAATACTATAGTTCACCAGCCTGCTTGTGCACATATAGGGCACTGCTAAACAGTTACAGTACGGCGATTTTGCCAATTATGTGGTAGCACCTTAATAGTAACAATACGTGTAGACGATGCTTCTCTGGTTTGAAACTCATTTTGCCGTTCTGCTGGGTATGATTCTGGCCCTTGTCGCCATTGCAAATTTGCTCCGGAAGCGCCGTTCCCCGACGAGCCTGATTGCCTGGCTGCTGGTCATTGTTTTGCTGCCTTATATTGGTGTACCCCTCTACCTGATGCTGGGCGGCCGGAAAATGAACCGGATTGCCGAAAGCAAGAGCAAGATCAAGCTCAATGAAAGGCAAATTCTCCCCCTGGAAAGGGCTTCGATCATCGACCGGGGCCTGCGGGCCTGCGGCATTCCAGCGGCCACGAGCAGTAACCGCATGGAACTTTGCCTCACGGGGGAAGATGCCTACTGCAAATTAGTGGAAATGATTGAGGGGGCGCAGAGATCGATTTATATCGCTATTTTTATCTTTGCCGAGGATGAGGTGGGTTTTGATATTCTCGAGCGTCTCTGCAGAAAGGCTTCCCAGGGGATCAAGGTTCGTCTTCTTCTTGACGGCGTGGGTTCTCTGAAAACCAGCCATACTTTTCTAGAACCCCTGGTGTCATGCGGCGGCCGCTATGAATTTTTTATGCCGGTCTTCCGCCGGCCGCTGCGGGGCAGGACGAATTTGCGTAATCATCGAAAAATTGTGATTATTGATGAATGCCGGGCCTGGGCCGGGGGACAGAATATTGCCGATGAATATATCGGCCCGGGTACAAAAAATGAACGATGGAAAGACCTTTCTTTTATCGTCCAGGGGCCCGCAGTTGTTCCATTTATGGAGATTTTTCGTTCGGACTGGCTCTTTGCCAGCGATGAAGATCTGCATCTGCATCCTGAAGCGGTCTGCGCGAATTTAGACGACAACGGAGTGCTTCAGGTCGTGCCGTCAGGACCGGATCTTGTTCATGATGGCCTGTACGAGGCCATTTTGTCCTCGGTTTTTGCCGCCCGGAAGAAGTTATGGCTTGTAACGCCTTATTTTGTTCCGGATGAAGCACTGAACCAGGGCCTGGTCATTGCCGCCCATCGTGGGGTGGATGTGCGGATTATTGTGCCGGAAAAATCAAATCACTTTATGGCGGACGTGGTTCGATCCGGCTATCTGCGTGAGATCCAGGCCGCCGGAGGTCTCATCATGATGTATAAGGGCATGCTGCACGCCAAGGTCATGTTGATGGATGAGACATTGGCCATGATTGGTTCTGCAAATCTTGATTCACGGAGTCTGTTCTTAAACTATGAAGTTGCCACTTTTGTTTATTCAACTCAAGAAATCATGGATATAACAGACTGGCTGGAAAATATGGCGGAGGACACGGTGCCGGGCATTAAAAAGGCCGGCATGTTGCGCGGTTTTTTTGAGGGCGTGGCCCAGATTATTTCTCCGCAGATCTGAGGTTATGGCCCTGTGCCTGAAATAGGTCTTTCCCAGGAAATAATTTATCTCCAGTCAAATGTATGTTAATCAATGTCAGTAATTTAAGGACTTCTCCGGTAATTTCAATAAGTGATGGCATCCCGACACCCTCCCCTTTAGTAAAAAGGGGGGGGGAGGGGATTTGTTTATAGGCTGCCACCACTTATTGAAGTTATAAGGATTACCCCATCCCTCTAGGAGCCTGTCCGAGAATAGCAATTTTTTCTCAAATCGAGGCATTTCAAAAAAATAAGCACAGTCATATAGTTGATATCGGAGTCTCGTAAGCTCGCTTACCTACTAGCATTATTTTTTGGAAATAACGAAGAGTTGGGGCAAAAGGGCATTCTCGGACAGGCTCCTAGACATAAACTAAGGTTATCGCTTGCTTTCCTTTCCCGATATTGATCCGGTCCTTTTCAGAATGGGTCCGCTCCAGATCCGCTGGTACGGTCTGATGTACGTACTGGGCTTTATGGCGACCTTTTTTCTGGTCCGTTTTCAGATTAAAAAATTTGGCTGCCGGAAACTGGCGGACCATTTTGAAAACCTCAATTTTATTCTTATCATCTCCCTGGTTCTCGGCGGTCGTCTGGGCTATGTTTTCTTTTATAATTTCAGCTATTATCTCCAGCATCCTCTGGAAATCATGGCCACCTGGCAGGGGGGGATGTCTTTTCATGGCGCTCTTCTTGGCGTGATAGCCGGAGGCTGGCTTTTTTGCAGGAAAAAAGGGCTGAATTTTCTTGAGAGCGCCGACATTTACGTTGTAACCATTCCCATTGGCCTGGGATTGGGGAGAATCGGTAATTTTATGAATGGCGAACTTTTCGGCCGGCCAGGTAACGTTCCCTGGGCCATGATGTTTCCGGGCGGTGGACTGGTGCCCAGGCATCCGTCACAGTTGTACGAATGCCTGTTGGAAGGTTTTTTGCTTTTTGTCATTCTCTGGCTGCTGAAGGATTGTAAGCGATCACGCAACTGGCCAAACGGCTCCATGCTGGCGTTTTTTCTGATTTTTTACGGAGTATTTCGCTCGTTTGCTGAATTGTTCCGGGAGCCTGACGCGCATATCGGCTATATTTACGGATATTTCACCAGGGGCCAGCTGCTGAGCGGAATGATGATCCTGACCGGCCTGCTTCTTTTTCTGCTGATTCGCAAAAAAACAGCCGGACTGACAGCTTGACTCCAGCCGGATGTGTCGTTATTGTTGCCGCAGAAAGTTCTGGAACTTAGATTGAGACCTTTACCTCAATCTTCAGGCTTTTAAAAAACGAGCCAGCGGCGCTGAAGGTACTAAAGAATAAAGGTTCGGAGGTGTTTTTTCTTTGCCCCTTTGCCCCTCATTTACAACCTAGTGAAAATTAAATTTATTAATCTAAGAGCTATGTCAGCCTGCATTGCTTAAAAAAATAATGAGACTGCTCCAATGAAAATTTATTCTTTTTTGATCATTCTCAGTTTACTCGTGACCATGATGACAACACAAAATCTTGCCGCCAAGGAACTTGCTCCCCATCTTCATAAAACAACACTGGACAACAAACTGACTGTGCTGGTCAAAGAGACGCCCGGAACCAAGATTGCCACCGTGCAGATCTGGGTCAAGGCCGGCAGTGTTTATGAGGATGCAAATGAAGCGGGAATCACCCATCTCATTGAACATATGATTTTCAAGGGGACGCCCACTCGCGGTCCCGGCGTGATTGCCGGGGACATTGAGGCAAAGGGCGGTATGATTAACGCTTATACCTCATTTGAGCAAACCGTGTATCATGCCACTCTTTCATCGCGCTACTGGACCACGGCACTGGATGTTCTGGTTGACGCCGTTCTTCATTCCAGCTTTGACCTGGAAGAGCTGGAGCGAGAAAAAAAAGTGGTGCTTGAAGAAATTCATATGCGCAATGACCGGCCAACGACAAAACTCTTTCAGGATATGATCTCCACGGCCTATGCCGTCCATCCCTATCGGCTGCCGGTAATCGGCAGTGAGGAAAGCGTCTCCGGTTTCAGCCGTGACGATATCCTGGCCTATATGGATAAACATTATCATCCTGAAAATTTTATTGTTGTCGTGGTCGGTGATGTCCGCCATGGAGAGGTGGTGGCCAGGGTTAAGGAATTGATGGGAGAGCTGAAGAATCTTGACACAAGCCCCCCTGAGCGGCAAAGTGAACCCCTCCAGGAGAGTCCCCGTCTTTTTACCCTTGAAGAGGATGTCGCTCAGAGCCATCTGGCCCTGGCTTTTCCTATAGTTCCCTTTGTTCATCCCGATTCCCCCACCCTGGATGTCATTGCTTCCCTGCTTGGCCAGGGAGATACATCCCGGCTCTTCCATGAACTGCGTGATAAAAAAAGGCTGGTTTACCGTATCAATGCCTCCGCCTTTACGCCCGGGGATCCCGGTCTGCTGGAGGTGACGGCCATACTGGAGGCGGAACAGGTTGTCTCGGCTTTGGAAGCCGCGCTGGAGGAGGTTTTCAAGCTGAAATATCTCCTGGTCAGTGATGATGAGCTAAACCGAATTAAAAGAAACCTGGAAAGCGATTTTGTCTTCAACCTGGAACGGGTGGAAGGTCAGGCCAGGATCGTTGGCTCCTTTGAACTTCTCACCGGCGATCCACGAGAGGATGATTATCTGAATCAGATCAGAGGGGTCTCCAGGGAGGATGTCCAGCTGGTGGCCCGGAAATATTTTGCCCCGGAAAAGCTTACAGCCGGTTATCTTGTTCCCCTTGGCACTGATCCGGCCCTCAAGCAAAAGGAGTTGCTGGAAATCATCGACAGGGCGGACAACAAGGCCAGGCATGCCATCCCCCCTTCCCAGGTTACGGAAGCTTTTCTCGCCAATGTTCATCATTTTACCCTTGAAAACGGCATCAGGCTGTTGGTCAGGGAGGATCCCACCGTGCCCACCGTGTCCATGCGTGCGGTATTTCCCGGCGGTCTGCGAGGGGAAACCGAGAATACCAACGGCGCCTTTGCCTTTATCAGCGAACTGCAGCCCACCGCTACCAGGCAGATGACAGTCAGGGAGCTTTCACTGAAAATCGCCGACATGGCAGGTTCCATCTCCGGTTTTAACGGTAAAAACACATTCGGGCTCAAAGCCGATTTTCTCTCTCGGTTCTTTGAGCCCGGCCTGGCTCTTCTTTCGGAAATTATTCTTCACCCTGTCTTTGATGCGGAAGAGGCGGAAAAGATCAGAGCCGAACTTCTGGCCCAGCTCAAACAGCAGCAGGATTCTCTGCCGTCCCTGGCTTTCCTGGAGTTTAACCGGATCATCTTCCAGGGCCATCCGTACAGCCTGAATACGGCGGGTTCGGAAGAGGCCATTACGCGTTTTACCCCGGCCGAGCTCAAGGTTGTCTATGAAAAATATGCCAGGCCCGGAGACATGGTGCTGGCTGTTGCCGGCGATGTTAAAGCGGAAGAGGTCAGGGCTCTGGTTGAGCGGTATTTCGGCAACTGGACCGTGGAAAACGGCCTGGACGCTCAGGCCGGCGAGGAAAGTTTTCTGCCTCCAGGTCCACCGGCAACGCCGGAAATCTATACTGTTGACCGGGACAAAGAGCAGGTCCATATCATCATTGGTTTTTTAGGCGCCAGCCTCACCGGCGAGGGACGCTATGCCCAGGAGATTCTTGAAACAGTCCTCTCCGGCCAGAGCGGCCGGTTGTTTTCCGAACTTAGGGATAAGCAGAGTCTGGCCTACAGCCTGTCCTCTTTTTCCCTGCTCGGCCTTGATACCGGTTCGTTTGGTATTTATATCGGCACCAGTCCGGATAAAAAGAATCAGGTTATCCAGGCGGTCTGGAAAGAGCTGTATCGAATCCAGGAGGAACCCATCAGCCAGGAAGAGCTGACCAAGGCAAAAAATCAGTTGATCAGTCATTATGAGATGAGTTTGCAGACCCACGGCTCCCAGGCCATGGAAATGGCCTTGAATGAAACCTATGATCTGGGCCAGGATTTCGGTAACCGGTATATTGAGGAAATCGAAAAAATTGACGCTGAACAGATTCTTGAAGCAGCAAGAAGATTTATTCAGCCGGATCACTATGTTATGGTGAGTGTCGGGGCGAAATAAAAAATAATAATGCCATTATTTAAAAAACTTCTCCGACAAAGTCCCCCTTGGAAAAAGGGGGATTTAGGGGGATTTTTTCAGCCGGGCTACATTGAGAATGTAAATCCTTCCGAGGGAGGGTGCTTAGGGGTTAACTTAACGACATTAAAGAAAAAGTGACAAAAATGAACAAAAATAACATGATAGCGCCGTCGATCCTGTCGGCGGATTTTGCCAGACTGGGAGAGGAGATTGAGGCGGTAGCCAAGGCCGGGGCCGATGTCATTCATCTGGATGTAATGGACGGCCATTTTGTCCCCAACCTGACCTTTGGGCCGCCGATCATCAAGGCGGTTCGCAAGATTTGCGATCTGCCTTTTGATGTTCATCTGATGATCGAGAATCCCGACAAATACCTGGAGGCCTATGCCGATGCCGGGGCCGACTGGATCACCGTTCATGTCGAGACCTGCACCCACCTGCACCGGACAATTCACCGGATTAAAGAGCTGGGGAAAAAGGCCGGAGCAGTGCTGAACCCGGCCACTCCTCTCAGTACGCTTGATTATATCCTGGAAGATGTGGATTTGGTCATGCTGATGAGTGTGAATCCTGGTTTTGGCGGCCAGTCATTCATTCCTTCGACCCTTTATAAAACCCGGGCTTTGAGGGCCAGGATTGATGAAAGAGGCCTGAACGTGGGAATCGAGATTGATGGTGGCGTCAGCCCGAAAACCATCGATACTATTGCCTCCGCCGGAGCCAATATTTTTGTCGCCGGCTCAGCCGTGTTCGGAACCACGGATTATGGCCGGGCAATCAGCGCGATGAAAGAGCAGTTATAGGCTCCTTTCCTGTTCAGTCCAGTTTTATCTCCAAATCAAAACAGGAGGGAGGATCAGGCTGAAAAAATCAGTTTTCACAAAACAAATTAATTCTCATACGGCCAGGGGAGCATTCTTCCATCCAGAGCCGGATCCTCGGCCACGCCGCCGTTGACGCCCCGCCACAGTGCGGCCTGACGCCGGGAAAGAGTGACAAGCTTGATGTTTCGGCTCTCACTTTTTCCTGTCTCATCGACTGCGGTCAGCTGCAAAATCGGTCCGGGGTTTGAGCCGCGGTAAAATGTAGACGGCATGACAAAGGAGATCATCGACCCCTCGTCATTCAAGTTCTTTATCCTGACAGGTACACCGCTGACCTGTTGCCAGTTGAAATCAAGGGTGTTACGGTTCTCATCCCGTGTCGGGCTGGCATCAAGAATCACGGTCTCGCCAACGCTATAGCCTTTTGCCAGTTGTTTCAAGTTGATTTCCGGTGGCGGACTGCCAAGCTTAACCTTGATGTTTACCCTTTGCACCGGTGAACTTAATCCCCCCTGTTTAAAACGATATCTGATGACATCCTGACCGGTAAAGAAGTTGTCGGGAATATACTGGGACTGGCCATTACTTATTTTGATCAGGCGGCCATGCAGGCCGGCTGTCTGTTGGTCTACATAGATCTTGTCATGAAAGGGAGTGCCGTTGATTGCCTGCCAGATTTCGGCCCAGTCTATAACGATATCATCCGTGCTTGTAACCTGCAGGGCGACTTCTGCGGCGGAAATCGCCGGCGCGTCAGGCGTGAGGAGCACAATCTCTATTTCTGCCCCTTTCATTTCTTCTGCCTGGGCGAGAAGAGCCAGGTTCGGACCTGTAATAATAACGGTTGCTGGAGCGCTTTCCGACTGGCCATCTCCTACCTTGAATTTGAAGTAATCCTCTCCTGCAAATTTTTTGTTCGGCAGATAGGTCAATTCGGGAGGATCACCGGATAAAATACCAAATTGCGGCTGGCTGGCGATCTCGAAAACAAGGGGATCATTATCGGCATCTTCAGCCTTCAAGACAATGGCAATCTCTCCACCTTTTTCGCCCATCTGCAGGACATTATTTTCGGCAACCGGGATTGAATTTGTCTCAGTCACCTCTTCAGCTTCGACAATAAGGGTCTCCTCGGGCAAGGGAATCAGCGGAAGTTTTTCATCGTCTCCCAAGAAAAGAAACAGGGAAACGCTGACCAGCAGCAGGAGGAAAATCCCCACGGCTGACAACAGTTTTTTGTCCATTGATGCCAGAAAAGCAGGCAGGACAAATCCGCTTCCTTTGTTCTCTTCTCCGTCCCCCTGTCCTTCAGACATGACCTGGGCGATTTCATCGGCGCCCATGCCGACTGTATCCTCGCCACTGTCTTTTTTCTCCCCGGCCGCTGATTCCGGTTCTTCATCGCCCAGAGATCCTGAATCCTTCTCATCATCCGCCAGCATGGCGCTGAAATCAAGATCTTCCGATTGAAAGGGATCCTCGCTGTTGTCATCCTCGTCAAGATCGGAAAAAAAGTTGTCCATATCGTCCAGTTCAGAGACAAAATCTTCTTCTGTTGCGGACGCCGCCTCCGCCATTTCCTTTTCCTGTTCGAAAGATTCTTTCTCCTCTTCGGCGGGAACCTCTTTTTCTCCGGCCTGCAATTCTTCCACATCTTCTTTCGGCGGCGCTGCATCAGTCTCGGGTGTATTCTCCTCATTGCTGCCGAACAATTCGTCGATGCCGTCCTGATCCAGTTCTTCAAAAGCATCCGTGTCAAGGCTTTCCTCTTCAGAGGCGGCCTCGACCTCCTGCTCATCTTCCTGACCACCTAAAAGGGCATCGATATTGGCTTGATCCAGGTCACCGGAGTCGTCCTCTTCCGCAGTCAACTCTTCGCCAGCCTCAACCTCCTGCTCATTTTCCTGGCCGCCTAAAAGGGCATCAATATTGGCCTGGTCCATGTCGCCGGAATCGTCCTCCTCTACAGCCAACTCTTCGGCAGCCTCTTCGCCCGCCGTGTCGTCAACCTCCTGTTCATCTTCCTGATTTCCAAAAAGGGCATCAATCCCGTCTTGATCAAGCTCGCCCTCATCTTCCTCTGTTGAGTCGTCACTTTCTGCGTCCTGACCAAGCAGGCTGTTAATATCTGACTGGTCAAGATCGGATGCATCGATTGCTGCATCATCTACATCGTCCAGCCAGTCATCTATCTCTGAATTATCGAGTTTTTCGTCAGTCATGATCTACACCAGATTGGTTGCTACACTAATAACTTTCAGCATAGGTGTGCAGAGCCCGGTAAATCGGCTCCGACATTTCCACATTCGCTACATAAGCCTGTCTTTCTCCATACACATTGCGGCCATGAATATGGACTCGCAAAAAACCATCCATCTCCTCCAGCATGCCTCCGACGATCTGTTCATAACCGTCCTCGGCGGGGATCTGAGAAACTGAGCAGTAGTTAATCATGGCTGCCATCTGGTCGGCCAGGGTAATGCCCAGAATGGTCACTTTTTTTATCCGGTAATCACTGATGACGTTAAAAGGGCGCACCTTGATCACTGATGGTCCGAAGAATTCATCAAACTGCCGGCTTGCGTCATCACAGATCATGGCGACAAGTTCGGACAGATTGGCATAGCTGTTAAAGCTGAATTGTTTGGGTGCCGGGTTCTTTTCAAAAAGATCGGAACCGGATTCTTCCAAGGCCCAGGAGGCTGTGGAAAACCCAGGGCATAAAATCATCAATACCAGCACGACTATCACGCGGCCACGCTTCTGTTTCAAAATATTTTTCATATTTGCTTTCCTCAACGATCGGTAACATGTCACCGGGGGGACGGACTACTGATTTACGAACACCAAAGATCGGGCTTAGTCGTTCATCCCCTTAACGGCAATGGTAAACGGCTGCTGTTCTATGGTATGGAAAAGGCCGAGAAGTTCACGGTTCAACGGCATGGTGTAACGCCATGAGGTTTTAACCAGGCCATTTTGCAGATTGACCAGCCGCCCCTGGATAATCAAGGTTTTTCTGGTGTTGGTAAAGGTGGAGACCACGACATAATTCACCTGCGGAGAACTATTGGCGAGCTCACCGATATTTCTGGACAAAATAAATTCACCGCTCTGGGCCATGATGTTGATTTCTTTTCCCAGCCTCAGTTCCGTCACCTTCAGCCCCCGGTCGGCAATATCGGTAAGAAGAAATTCTGCCATAATGCGGCCGAACTCGGTTTCCCGCTTCAGGTCGGACAGGGGAACAGCGCCGACAACAGCTACGGTGGAGGTTAAGTTTTTCTCTCCATCATCCTTGAGTTGATAAAAGACCTTTCCGGCAACATCACGCGATATATCCGATAGTCTGCTTTCCATTCCCTGGGACTTGGAAGCCTCTGGCATATAATGATAAATTTTGTAACTTGAAGATCTGCAGGGTGGGGTTCTCTGGATCTGTGGTGCTTTTTCGTCCACTTTTGCTTCAATATCAAGATAAGCGCTCGGCAGCCGGGAAGAAGGCGGAGCGACAAAAGATTTTTCTTCGACAGGAGGTTCTGTCGTCGGTTGTTGAACAGCTGAGGCCTGTACCGGTGGTACCTTAACTTCAACCATGGATTTCTGCGGCTCGGGTTGCGGTGGGTTCTCCATCGACGCGCAGGCAAAACAGGTCGAGGACAGCATTAGACAGCCCATGAGACAGATTATCTCCCTTTTCATCTTTTTCCTCCCTGGAATATGGTGGTCACCTGTCAAAGCAGGAATTGGACCCGGTTTTTAATTTTTTCATGGACAGCGCATGGGTGTCCGTTGATTGTTCAGTAATCGTTCAGAGTCTTCAGCCTATCGTAACTTTTCAATAATTGGTGGCATCCCGACAACCTCCCCTTTATTAAAGGGGGATTTTTTTTAGGTTGCCACCATTTATTGAGAAGTTACAGTCTATCCGGCTAATGAGTTGCAACTGCACGACTTTCATCACAGTTCAAGTTTTTTTAGATACATAAATTCTTGGGGTTGTGTCCGCGCTGATGCCGAATCGGCCAGTAGCTGCCGGGTAAGCTGATTTTTTGGAAACAGGACCGTGGCGCTGGACAGCAGGGACGATGTTCTGTTGTCCAGAATTCTCGCATTGACAATAATATGATCTTTTCCGTTCAGATAGGTCCCGGTAAGCATGGCGCCGCTGGTGATGTCGCCGGCAATTTCGTCCGGATTCCTTGAGAGGCCGTATTCGCCTCGTTTCTGCTGGATCTGGATGGAGAGACTCTTCTGGATATCGTGCACGGTAAAAGAACGCTGCTGGAATTCACTCATCAGCTGTCCGGCCAGGTAACGGCCAAACGATGAGGTGCGGGAAAGTTTATTGTTGTCGACAAAGGTGCAGACCACCAGACCATCGGCCAGAACACCAACCTGGGGGTCGGGGTCTTCAAGGTGGGCATAAAGACGGTCAGCCATCTCCCTGATCTGGAGGATAAGGTCACAATCCTGGTTTTGGCAGTTTTGTTCCGGTTGCTGCAAAAAAGCAGGCCCTTGGAAAGGCGGCGGGCTGAATTGATCAGAATATGATTGAAAACCGAGGACATTCATCGGTAGAAGCAGAAATGATGGAAGTAAAAAAAACCACAGACATCTCCTCAAACTGAATTGATCCATTCTCTTTTCCTTTAAAAAACATGGCGCCTGGTGGAAAGTATCCGGACGGCCGAATTAAAAAACAGGGTTTGTCTTTTTACATCGGTAAGATACGAAAATGTCTTAAATGGAAAATGGCTGGAAAGGATATTTTTATGGGGGAGAGGATCTGAGGGACAAAGGGACAGAGGGGAGGAGGCCACAGAGAAATTTTGTTTATTTGTAGTTCTTCATCTTTAATTTGACACTTCCGAAGAAGGTCAATTTGCGTTCTTGCTGAAACTGTTTAGGGCTTGTGACGAAATAAACTTTACAATATTGCGCAGGATTTTCGGAGTCTCGCAA
>JAGHCC010000143.1 GCA_021160685.1 Desulfobulbaceae bacterium
CTGCAAGTTCTTTTTTTTCTGAACTTGCAGTATGGAACGAAAAAGCAAAGCATGACGCATCTCTCCATCTGGTTGCAAAGGACATCAAAGAGAGTCAAAAAAAAGTTGATGAAGCAGTGGAGCTCATCAAGGAGAAGCTTATACCGGCTTTGGCTGCTGGAAAAAAGATTGTAGATATCGAGACAACTCTTTATGTGCTGCATGATGAGGTTGAGAATTTTTTGCAAAAGGCTGGTGGGATACGGCTTGAACAAACTTCCAGCTCCATTTTTTCTACAGATTTTTATGCACAACTGGATAAAAATCTCTGGCAGACGACATTGCAGAACATCACGGCAGTTATCGCACTGCAGAAAAAAATATTTGCTGACCATGTCAAATCTCTTTTCGCCCTGTTTCTCAGCACGTTTTTTTTGACAATTATCATCAGGTACAGCAAAAAACCGATAAAGGGATCAGCCCCCTGGCATTCCTTTACAGAACGTCCTGTCTGTGCGGCTTTTTTTGTCTCTTTGGCAATTTTTACCCTGATTGAGGTTTTTTCACATGGGGTTTTTCTCATTCCCCAGGGCTGGGAGACAATTAAAGCAATCACCATTATCTCAGTCTCCATCCCTTTAATCAGAGTCTTGCTGGTTGCAACGCCATGGAAAAGAAGATTTTTTTGCCAGTTAGCTGTTGCCATTCTCATTCTTCTTTTGTTTCGGCTGGTCAATTTGCCACTGCCATTCGTGTATATCTTTCTGTATTTCATTTTACCCATAGGATTTTTTTTCTATCTGTGGCAGAGCTACAAGCTGAGCCGCAAAAACGAAACAACCTTCGGAGTATGGAGTTTGCGACTTTGCTCTCTCTTTCTGTTATTTCTCGTGATATTGATTGGTAGCGGTTTTGGTGATTTGGCCTTGTATCTTTTGGATTCGCTGCTGGCCACAGGGGCATTTGCCGTGGCCTACTGGATGTTTTTTCTTGTCACCTGCGGAGCTTTTGATGCTCTGCTTTCTCTCTATCCCGACACAATTGCAGACCGGAACTCACATGCCATAATCAGCTCCATAACTCCTGTTCTCATTACTTTTTACGGTTTAATATTCCTTGTTTCGACTCTTCAGGTCTGGGGTATATATCCCACCATCGAGGCTGGCTGGACTGGGCTCAAGGCGCTTCACCTTAAGATAGGTGCATGGCATATCAAGACCGAATTTGTCCTCACTGCCGCTGTATCTGTTTACATTGTCATGCTAATTTCAAAAACAGTGAAGAGTATCCTGTTGCAGGATGTTCTGCCCCGTAAATCAATGGAACTGGGCACCCAGATCTCCATTGTCCGCCTGGTAAATTACTTTATTCTTGTCCTGGGATTTATGATGGTGGCTTATCTACTCGGTTTTGATTTGACTCATTTGACGATTTTTGGCGGAGCACTGGGGATCGGTCTTGGTTTTGGGCTTAAGGAAATAATCAATAACATTGCCAGCGGCCTGATTCTCCTCTTTGAACGTCCAATAAAAATCGGTGATATTATCGCCTTGGGAGACGAGATAGGCGTGGTGAAAAAAATGGGCCTGCGGGCAACAGTGGTGAAAACATTGAATAGTGCCGAGATTGTTGTCCCCAACGCCGATTTTATTACAGGCCAGGTGACGAACTGGACGTTGGACGATCGTCAAATCAGGATCAAGATCCCTGTGGGGGTTGCCTACGGTTCTGATATTGAAAAAGTTTTCTCCATACTGCTCTCCTGTGCAGAGGAAAATCCACTGGTGTTATCCGAACCGAAAGCGCGGGCACTCTTTCTTTCTTTTGGGGATAGTTCACTGGATTTTGAGCTTCGCGTCTGGATTCATGATTTTACTGAAAGAAGAACAGTTCTCAGTGAACTCAACAATGATATCAATAATGAATTCGACATGGCAGGAATTGAAATCCCCTTTCCCCAGAGAGATCTGCATCTGCGCAGTTCCAGCGTAGATAATATCGTTGACAGTCCTTCAGCAGACTTAACACCAAAGCCGTCAGACTAAGGAATTTGCCTTAAAGGACATCAAATGCAACAGCCTGTAATAAAGAAAAAAAAAGGAATTTCCCCGATCTGGATACTTCCTGTCATAGCCCTTGTGATCGGGGGGTGGCTCCTTTTTAAGGGGATCCGTGATGCCGGGATTGACATTGTGATCCATTTTCAGAGCGCTGAGGGTCTTACCGTTGGTAAGACCCAGGTCATATACAAAGGGATTCCTATAGGCATTGTCAGGGGCAAGGATATCAATCCTGACATGAAAAGTGTCGCCGTTCAAATTGAAATGGACAAAGATACAAAAGAAGGCCTTGTTGAGGATGCTAAATTCTGGATCGTCCGACCGGAAGTGTCAGCCGGGAGAATAAGTGATCTCGGCACCCTGCTGTCCGGAAGTTATATAGCCGTTCAAAGGGGTGTTTCTCAGGTTCAAAGCAGGGAATTTACAGGCTTGGAAGAGGCTCCAGGTCTGCCGGAAAATGCCCCGGGATTACACTTTAAATTAAAATCAGACGTATTGGGTTCCATTCAGCGCGGCACCAAATTCTATTATAAGAATATAGTTGTTGGTGAGGTCCAGGGATATTCCCTTATAGGTAATAAGAGTGTTGAAATCGACGGCTACATTGAGCCTGACTACGCCCATCTGACAAAGACAGGGACCAGGTTCTGGAACAGCAGTGGAATAACTATTAATGGCGGCCTGTCCGGCTTTAAAGTGAAAGTGGAAAGGGTAGCCCCTATCATATATGGTGGTATCAGCCTGTATACCCCCGAGCAGAAGATGGACAGTCCCCAAGCTGGGAATGGTCATACCTTCAAGCTCTACAAAGATTATGATGTAGCGGAATACGGTCTTAAAATGACGTTGCACCTGCCCTCTGCCGCGGGTTTATCCGAGGGAAGCTCCAAGGTAATGTATCGTGGGTTTGAGGCAGGTGTCGTTACTGACTTAACATTTAATACCGATGATCCGAAAAATAGCGTTACGGCCCATATTCTTTTAGACCCGGATGCCGAATGGATTCTGAGGGAGGAAACTCAGTTCTGGATCGTAGAGCCACAATTGTCAGTAAACCGGGTACAAAATCTTGATACTCTTATTAAGGGAAACCATATCACCTTCAGACCCGGAAATGGTCAATTTCATGATACTTTTGTAGCTGTAGAGCAGCCACTTGAGGTAGAGATCCTGAGACCGGGGAAAAATTTTCTTCTTGTCTCTGAAAATTCGAAATCATTTTCAGTAGGAGCACCTGTTGTTTATCGGAAAATGCAGGTGGGAGAAGTTATAACCTATGATCTGACCGCTGATGGCAAGCATGTAAAAGCGAAATTTTTTATTGATGAAAAGTATGCCGGACTTGTCAGGAAAGACTCTGTATTCTGGAAGGATGGAGGCATAAAGATCGAAGCCGGTCTCGATGGAATACGTGTGGAAACCGGCACATTGACTTCTTTGATTGCCGGAGGGGTGTCATTTGAAAATCCCGATTCAGGAAACAAGAAAAAAACAGTGGCAAAAACAAATTCATCGTTCACCCTCTATGAGAGCCACCATGCTGCCACAGAAGCGACTCCGGCCCTGCAGCCGAAAGGCCTGAACGTCCATCTCCGTTCGGAAAGTTCCAAATCTTTTTCCCCAGGGTCGCCTATTTTATATAAACACATCAAGGTCGGTGAGGTCACAGGGGTCAGTTTGGCGGAAAATGCTAATGATATCATTCTGGATATCTTTGTAGCTGAAAAATATGCTCACTTGCTGCAAACGACAAGCAGGTTTTATAATGTCAGCGGAGTTACTGTGGAGGGAGGGCTTGACGGTCTTGAAGTAAAGATCGGGTCTGTGCAGTCTATTTTAAAAGGCGGGCTTACTTTTTTTACCCCTGTTAAGGGTGAGCCTGCAAATGCAAAAACGCCTTTTACCTTACACGACGATTATCAGAGCGCCCTTGATGAAGATAAAACTGAAATCGTTCTTCACTTTACCAGGCCGCAAGGTCTTAAAAAAGGGGTTCTCGTTAAATATCAGGGCGTCATCATTGGTGATGTTACCGAGGTGAAGCACCGTCAGGATTTACAAGGAGTTGATGTTAAGGTCTCTGTGGATAATGGCATGGAAAAATTGTTCTGTGGCGATAGCCGTGTCTGGCTCGTTACTGCCGAGGTTTCTCTTTCCGGTGTAAAGAATCTTGATACTTTGATCAAGGGCCCTTATATCGCAATTATGCCTGGCAATGGCGCCCCTGTCCTTGAGCTTGCGGCCCTTGAAGAACCTCCTTCGATGATGGATGAAGGCAGAAGTGGTCTCAGTATTGTTCTTGAGGCCCCGACGCTTGGCTCGTTAAAGCCAAATTCCCCAGTCTACTACCGTCAGGTTCGTGTTGGCCTCGTAATGGGTTCTGTTCTTTCTCCTACGGCCCAGGA
>JAGHCC010000023.1 GCA_021160685.1 Desulfobulbaceae bacterium
CGTCCGCCACCGAGATAACCATCCGATTTTCCTCGGTGTCCATCCTGGACTTAACAAGGATTATTCCGCCGTCCGACATGGCATCTCTTGCATTGTTGAAAAAATTGATCCAGACCTGTTTTAACTTATCAGGATCGCCCACTATATTATCATTTTCTTCTTCAAGATCCGTTTTAAGGAGAACTTTGCTCATACTGAAAGTGTGCTCAACGAGAGCAATCGTTTCAAGAAGGGAGTTGTTGATGGACATCTCCCGCTTGGCGGTTTCGGTCTGCCTGGAAAAATTCAGGAGATCCGCCACGATCTTACGGCAGACTTTAGCCTGTCTTTCAATGACCTGCAGTTCTTCCATCATGCTGTCTTCCGGATCAATATCATCCTGCAAAAGCTGGGCATATCCCAGAATGATGCCCAACGGTGTGTTTATCTCGTGGGCTACGCCAGCGGCCATTTGACCGATGGAGTCCATCTTCTGGGACTGAACGAGCTGTTCCTGATAGTTCTTGATTTCGGTGATGTGGGTTTTGAGGTTAAGGGCCATGACATCAAAAGTTTCGGCCAGATCCTGGATCTCATCGCCGACGTTTTCCTGATAGACAGGACAGGTCTGACATGACTTCAGCTTTGCCGGATATGCGGCATGATCGCACTGCTCACACATAGTGCCCGCCACATACCAGCACCGGCGCCTCGAGTCCCCGTATGCCGGACATTTTTCTTTAAGAGTACAGTCCATGATTTCCCAGCAATTGCGCTTGAGTAAAGGTCCGGTCTGATTATCCAGATTCCCCTCGACCATTTCTTCAACAGATTTTTTCAAAATACCCAGCCTGGTTGTCACCCAACGGCCAAACAGGGCGCCGAGGAGAATAGCGAGAAGAAGTGTCACGGCGGAGAGAGCGACAATGGTAAAAATGAGCCGGTTGACTTCCTGTTGAATAATTTTTCTGGAAAGTCCTATCCTGCCTATACCTATCCGGCTTTCTCCGATAACAATCGGTGCGGCAAAATCGTATATGAATTCCCTGCCGGTATCCAAAAGCTGAATTTGCGACTGTTTGCTATTGCCGATATTGTTGACGGAGACGAGATCAATGGGAAATCCCTTATGGAAGGTATGAGCCAGCACCTGTTTTTTGGAATCAAGAATAAAGGCGTAAACAATACCACCGCCCATGTTTTGTACATCGTCAACGATGTTTTTCAACTGGAGAAGATCCATAGTCAGCATCGGGTCGATAGCTCTTATTGCCAACCCCCCGGTAAGGGCAAGCCCTCGCTTCTTACTCTCCTTAACGAGGGCGGAGGCGGCCATTCGGCTTACCGATGGAGTAATCACCAGGGCCATGAACACCATAATTCCTGAAATGCCAAGGATAATCTTGGTACTGAATTTAAGTCGTAAAAAGAAATTCATGGTTTTTACATCCTGAATTCAGACTCCTGAATTCTCTTTTATGGTTATCTCACTTGCAGTCTATCGGCCAGATCACGGACTGAATCGTAATCAGTGTCCTTTGCAGGTATGATGCCCCGCATATTGGCAGCCTCCAGAACAACAGCGTCTTTTTCATCCTCCATGCTAAGGGTAAACATGGCTTGGGCTATCTTGTCGACGATCTCAGGTTCCAGGCCCTTACGAGCGGCATACACCCATCCGGGATAAGGTCTGGTCTCGGCCAGTACCCTGACTTGGCTCAGATCAATCCGGTCTTTCAGGATATTCAAAGTTCCGTTGCGAATGGAGCCGATATCATACTGTCCTGTATAGACGGCGAGTACTACTTTTTCCTGTTTGCCGCCGGGTCCGGGCGCAAAGGCAATTTCGCTGAAATCCTGCCGGTTGACTCCCTGTTCTATAAAATGCCCCAGGGCAAACAGATAGCCACCGGCGGAAGAGGGATCAACCGCAATCCAGCGTTTTCCCCGGCAGTCTTCTATATCTTTAATCCGCTCATTATCACGGCGGCAGATTATCTGGCCCATAAAGTCCGGTTTACCGGTGAATTCGATAATCCGGGCAAAGGCCTCGGCACCTGTTTCAGCCAGTTTGATATAGATAAAGGGATTGGAAAAGGAGATGTCAATTTCGCCACGCTCCACCATTTTGATATGGGCATCAAAGGTGTCGGGAAAGACCTGGCGGATATGGAGATCGGTTGCCGCCATGAGACGCTCCACAAGCCGCCAATGCCGTTCAAATGAGACGGAGTGCGAGTACTGGGGGAGATAGGCATAGGTGACTGCCTGGTCCGGTTGCGCCAGTGTCACCTCAACACTATTGTTAAGATCAACCCGCACTACGGGTTCATCTTCGGAGCAGCCGGTACAGACCAGCGCAACAGCAAGGCCGATCAGTAACCGGACAATAGATAAAATAGTCGCTTTTTTATTTTCAGATTGCATCATAGTTATCGTCTTTTGCCTCCAGCATAAATGAGTCAGGTCTCATTTCGGCCTTTCTTTTTGTGAATTCTGATGGGAATCACAATTTAAACGGTAAAGAGTCACAATGCATCATGCTGAAAGCATGAAGGCCTTACCCCTTCACCTCCTTCAACAATTTTGCCGCCGTATGTTCATCCCTGTAGGAAACAATGGTAATGGGGGATCTGTGGAACAGATTGTCCGCCACCGAACCTGTAAAGGCGTGGATCAGATCTGATTGTGCTTTGACGCCCATGACAATCATGTCAACCTTCTCCTGCACGGCTACTTTAAGCAGTACCCTGGCCGGCTTGCCAACCTTCAGGACGAAATGAATATGTTCCTCGGGAAAATCGAGTTCAGAAATCATTTCTTCCAGCATATCAATCCGCTGCTTTTTAATTTCCTCGATATAATGCTCTTCATCTATTTTGTAGCCAAAAGAGGAAATAACCTGAACTGCCTCAATATCGCGTTCGTTGATAACGCTCACCAGGAGTAGATCGGCATTAAGCGCTGCAGCGAGTTTGGCTGCATATCGCAGAATATCTTTTGATATTGACGAAAATGCCAGGGGAACCATGATTTCCTGAATCGGTTTCATATAATGTTCCTCACTTTTCAATGGTTAAAGCCGAATTGTTTGGAGTTTATGCAGCAGGGTACTGGGCTCATACTGTTCCGTCAAGTTTGACGATACCCCAGGTTTTAGTGCCTTACTCTTGAAAGGCTGTCACTCTTTTCAGTACCCCCAAGGGGTATAAAAAACAATAAACTGGAAACCACTTTTGAAACAAGGACTTGCCTTTATGATAAGGCGCTTATCCTAAAGGAATCTGATGTTTTCTTTCACTTTAGTGGGTTAGTGTATTTTTAAGTTAACGACATTGCCTTCCCTTTTACAAAATTTGGAAAAGAAGTGGCAGGGTGGTGTTGAGTAGAGAGGAAAATGCCAAAACCGACCATAGCCGCAGTAAGCTTTGGCGAAAGTCCAGCCATTATTGCCATGGCGCCGGCGGAGACCATGGGCGGCATCCCTGCTTCAAACACGGATACCTGTGCCGCCATAGTGTTGAGGCCAAGCAGACGGCAAAGCATGAAAGCCAGACAGGGGGCCAGTACCAGCTTAACCAGCAAACCGGTGGCCATGGGTTTCAGTACGTCCGCACTGAGTCGCAGGGTGAGTTGAAAACCCACGGCAATCATGACAACAGGTACCAGTGTTGTAGCTAGGGTTTTGAGCAAGAGCATGAAGGAGTCCGGCAGGGAGACTGAGCGTAACGCCAGGGCCGCCAACAGGCAGATGAACGGGGGAAAGGTTAGAATCCGTTTGATCACCGAATTCAGCGTGGGTTTATCATCACCTTGCCCATAAAGGGGGTCAAGTCTCATTTTGACCTTTCTTTTCGTGAATTCTGCTGGGAATCACAATTTAAACGGTAAAGAGGCACAATGCGTCATGCTGAAAGGATGAAGGCCTTACCCCTTCACCTTTTTCAACAATTTTGCCGACGTATGTTCATCCCTGTAAGAAACAATGGTAATGGGGGATCTGTGGAACAGCTTGTCCGCCACCGAACCTGTAAAGGCGTGGATCAGTTCTGATTGTGCTTTGACGCCCATGACAATCATGTCAACCTTCTCCTGCACGGCTACTTTCAGCAGTACCCTGGCCGGCTTGCCAACCTTCAGGGCGAAATGAATATGTTCCTCGGGAAAATCGAGTTCAGAAATCATTTCTTCCAGCATATGAGTCCGCTGCTTTTTAACTTCCTCGATATAATGCTCTTCATCTATTTTGTAGCCAAAAGAGGAAATAACCTGAACTGCCTCAATATCGCGTTCGTTGATAACGCTTACCAGGAGTAGATCGGCCTTAAGCGCTGCAGCGAGTTCGGCTGCATATTGCAGAATATCTTTTGATATTGACGAAAATGCCAGAGGAACCATGATTTTCTGAATCGGTTTCATATAATGTTTCTCAGTTTGGAGATGTTACCCCGTGATTGGTTACGAATTGTTTGGGGTTTATGCAGCAGGGTACTGAGCTCATACGGTAAGTTAAAATCGTCCAATCACGTCATCCCGGCATGTCCTTAGCCGGAATGACGATATTTTTTTGTTACTTTTAAAATGAATGCCGGAATCTTCACCCCGGTTGCCTTGCTGATAAGAAACGTCCCGTGTTGATTTTGATCAGCGACTCCGTTTTGGAACACCTTGGAGAAGTCACTATTGCACCGATCACATCAACAATCAGAGACATACCAAGCGAAGTTTTTTTAGAGAATAGCCTCAATATTCCGCCGTGAATCCTGAAGATGTCTCTTGTTGTCTCTATAGTCCGCCTATCTCCACAGAGCATTTATTGGCCGCTTTTACGAGTTTTTTGTCAAGCGTTAAAAGTAATCCATTATTTCTCCTGGCTATTACCAGATAAAGCATATCGTAAACCGGATGGTTTAATGTGCAGCTTAATTTGAATGCCTCACGGTACAGATCCAGCTCATTGATAAAATCATCCGGCAGTGCCAATGCCTGCTCAAGGGCTTTTTCGCAGGAACGATACGGAAAATCTGCAAACTTTTGATATTTCCACACTGTATTGGTTACTTCAGAAATGAAAAGAGTCGGTGCAATAACCCAGTCTGCTTCAACGACGTATTTTGATAATTTCTCCGCTAAATTCCGCTGTAAAACAATCTCTATTGCTGCACTTGCATCTAAAACGGCAATCATCTATCACGATCCTCCCGTAGCATATCAACAGGATCGAAGCGTAAGACTGACTGGTCAACAGCAGGATTGTCGGCGATCTTTTGTAACAATTCCATTCGACGATTCTTTTGGGATAGTGATGCCTCCAGGCCTTTGGCTAAGGTGACAACGGCCTCCTGGGCAAGACTGCGGTGTTCTTTTGTAGCCTTTTCCTGTAACAAACGGTAAATATTTTCCGGTAATTCACGAACCTGTAAAGATGGCATCATCAACCTCCTTAGGAAGGATAAAATAGTACCCCTGAGCGTATTTAAAGAATAATGCATTTTTCATCATTTTGCAAGCAAGGTTGTGGCGATTTAGGGACATCTTTAGTCCCTTATGCCCCAGTCGCCCTGTTGTCAGAGAAACCCTCTATGGTGAGCCATTTGATGACGGCTGGCCCGAACCTGGCGATGAGTTGTTTATGGATGAAGTTTGCCCAGATTAATCTCCTAGTGCGAATTGTCTTTCACGTCGTATAGGATTCCTTTTTCTAGTTCAAGTCGAACTGAAACTGGTGTTGGATGCCAATTTGATACTATCACCAGTTTAAAATTACAGTTGACACTCTTCTGACGAAAGAGTAATTGTCGAACTAGAGGGTAATGGGGTACAATGGCGTACTTTTACGTAATTGTTCACCAGCACCTCATCTTCGTCCATTTTTGCCTGCTTACATAACACCAGTATGCTACGCAGGCCCAGGTAAGCGAGGAACGAGACTCCGAATGAACGACGAAGGCACTGGTAAACGATTACGGCTATGTATGTAATTTACCGAAATACGTGCGCCTGGTGAACGGTTACCTTTTCACCATTTCCTCTCATCTCATCTATCATCCATTTCCCGCTAATGGCGGCTTTGTATATGACCAACCAGCTAATTACAATTATTTATGATTCACAGTTCTTAAAACATGATACCGGTGGTGGAGAACACCCCGAGGTTGCTGAGCGAATGCAGGTCATTGAAAATCAGCTCCGCAACGGAGCACTGGCCTCCTCTCTGTTATATGAGCAACCTCAACCTGCTGATCGTCGGTGGCTTCTCACCTTTCATACCGAAGCCTGGCTGTTCCGCTTTGAAGAGGCCACTCTGTCCGGGCGAACATATATTGGCCACCCTGATAATCAAATTGGCTTTGAAACGTACGATATTGCATTGCTCTCCGCCGGCGCCGGTCTGAAAGGGATTGATCTCCTGGAACAGGATTCCGCGAAACTTGTTTTTTGTACGGTCAGACCGCCGGGACACCACGCCGAACCAAACGTGCCCCTTGGTTTCTGCTTTTTAAATAATTGTGCCATTGCGGCCCGGTACTGGCAGCAGAAATACAAACGTAGAAAAATATGCGTGTTTGATTTTGATGCCCATCATGGCAATGGAATTCAGGCAGCCTTTGAAGAAGATGCGGAGACGCTTTATATTTCCATCCATGAACATCCGAGCTTCAGCTATCCCGGTACCGGTTTTAGCGAGGAGGAGGGAACAGGAGACGGCAAGGGAACGATATTAAACATTCCTCTGCTGCCTGGAGCCGGTGATGAGCAGGTGATTGCATCTTTAGAAAGCGAAGTTGAGGAAAAGCTGGCATGGTTTCAACCCGATGCGATCATCATTGCTGCCGGTTTCGACGCTCACCGGCTTGACGATATGTCCGGCCTGAATTATTCAACTGATTTATATCACCTTCTTGGTTTAAAAATTGCCGGCTGGACGAAAAAATATACCGAGGGTCGCCTGCTGTCCATCCTTGAAGGTGGCTATCACCTGAAAGCACTTCCTGAAAGTGTTGAGGCCTATCTCTCTGGGTTACTGGCAGAATTGTAAGCCCTTCCGCAGGATCAGCGCAACAAGAACCACTCTCGCTCTTAAAAGGATACATACCATGTTTATTCATTATTATATGACTCCGTCACCGGTAACTATTCAGGCACACATGTATATCGCCGAGGCCCGTGACCTTCTTGGGCATAAACATTTTCGTCATCTGCCGGTGGTAGACAATGACGGTCGGCTTCAGGGCATGATTACAGATCGTGATCTACGTTCTGCCGACCCTTCAACGGTTCTCAACGCTGACGAGCGGCAGCGTATTCTTGACCGGGTACAAAAAACCAAAGTCAAGGCAATCATGTCCACTGATTATCTCAGCCTGAAGACGGTCTCTACCCTGGATGATGCCTTGCTTCTTTTTGAAAAAAAACCAGTGGGCGCCTTGCCGGTTCTTGATTCGGCAGGAAAGGTCGTGGGAATTTTTTCACTGGATGATCTGACCAGGGCCTATCGCAGCCTTTTTGGCTTAGGAGAGAAAGGTTCTGTGCTGATCGCCATTGAAAATCAGACGGATTCACCCTCACTGAGCCGGCTGGTCCAAGTTCTCGAAGAACACAACGTGCTGTTTACCAGGCTGGTTTGCAGTGATGGCAAAGGAAAAGAACCAGCTATGATTTATCTGCGTATCAACACTTGTAACATACCGGCTGTGCATAGGGCTGTTGAAAAGGCAGGTTTTATTGTCCATGTGCCAATGTCAGCCTCCCAGGGCCAGCCACCAGCTTGAGTAAACCGTAAAAAATGTAAGAAAAAATAAAAAAAGCTGTCGTCTTGCACTGAGACTCCAACGCAACACAACCACAGGTTATGGAAGTCTTGTTCGGCAAACAGGACTAGGAGCCTGTCCGAGAATGCCCTTTTTTCCCAACTCTTCGTTATTTTCAAAAATAATGCTCGTAATATCAACTATATGACTGTGCTTATTTTTTCAAAATGCCTCGATTTGAGAAAAAATGCCTATTCTCGGACAGCCTCCTAGGGGAAACTACGAATTAAACATTGAATGGTGAACCATGGATTCTAAACCCAATCAAGATGACAAATACCTGCAGGCAGCTCGGCGTATCTTCAACCACATTGCCGAGGTTGCCGACCTTCACTTCAGCGTCAGGCTCTGGGATGGAGCCATTGTTCCTCTGGGGGACCACGCTAATCCCGAAATCTATATCAGTATTCGTAATCCGGGGGTGCTCGGCACAGTGTTACGCCGCCCTACACTGGAGAATATACTGCTGCAGTATGCAACTGGTGGTATTGATTTTCATGGGACAGACGTGATTTCTTTTTATGAAGTCCTTCGCCAAAGGGGCAAGCGCAGTTCAGGGATCAGTTCAAAACGGCTCAAAAAAACAATCTCCAAGTCGTACATTCTCCGGCAGGCCCTGTTATTCCTCTTTGCTCCCAAAGAATCAACACAGTACGACAGCTTCAGTGGTGATGAAACCGGACGCAAACAGATCTCGCGTAACGAAACTTCATTTATTCGTTTTCACTACGACATTTCAAATGAATTTTATCGTCTTTTCCTTGACCCGGAGATGCAGTACTCATGCGGGTACTTCACGGACTGGTCAAATAGTCTTGAACAGGCTCAACATGACAAGCTGGAGATGATTTGTCGTAAACTTCGCCTGCAGCCGGGTGACCGTTTTCTTGATATAGGCTGTGGTTGGGGTGGATTGGTGTGTCACGCGGCCAAACATTTTAATGTGCTGGCCCATGGCGTTACCCTGTCACAGGAACAATTCGATTTTGCCCAGGCCAAAGTGAAGAAACTGGGCCTGGAAGACAGGGTAACTGTTGAGTTGTGTGACTACAGGGAGCTCAACAGTGAATACGACAAGATATCAAGCATCGGTATGTATGAACACGTTGGTATAGACAACTACCCGGATTATTTTAAGAAGGTACGCTCCCTGCTCCGAGACCGGGGCGTATTTCTCAACCATGGTATCACCCGTCGGGCCAAGGCCAGTAAGCGTAGATTTAACCGCATAACACCTGGCCGGCGTTTCATACTTAAGTATATCTTCCCTGGATCAGAGCTTGACCATATCGGTCACAGCCTGGAGGTGATGGAGGCCTGTAAATTTGAAATACACGACGTTGAAGCCTGGCGGGAACATTACGGACTGACAAGCCGGATATGGTGCCAGCGCCTTGAGGAAAACCGTGAACAGGCAATTGCTCTGGTTGGCGAAGAACGATACCGTATGTGGATCGCTTACCTTGCCGGAGTATCTTTTGCATTTCATGATGGCTCTCTGCTCATTTTTCAGACTGTGGCAACAAAGCATGGCAGGAAAGGTCCGTCCACCATGCCGCCAAGCAGAGAGGATCTGTATGTCTAACCTCTTCTGCCAGACTCAAAAGACCGACCTTGTGATGCAGGCAAACTATGCTTTAGGCTCAATGGCTGATTAGTACTTTTTCGAGAAAATCATCATCTCCAAGGACACGAGTATCCCTTTCTCTCTTGTGAAATAGGTCGTTATAAAAAACGGCTCTTCCGAAGAATATGTGGCTACTAAGTTGAGCCTCGAAATTACTTCCCCTTTTTGAGCGAGGGGGAAGAGCCGTATTTACTCCGATGTCAATGGATAATGCCTCATGATCGGAATGATATCGTCACCGTTAAAAGGCCATTTTGTATGGATTTCTTTGGTTCTGCTGACGGCTTGCGGTCTGCAGGCGGAGTCTACCGTTGCCGATGAAATGGCCATTCAGAGCACCCGGCAATTGGTGACAGAGGTTTATCAGCGTGGTTCGGTGCGGGTCATTGTCACCCTGGATGTAGAGGGCGGTGTCGGGGCTGATGTCCAGGCGATCGACAAGGCCCAGCAGGCGTTGCTGGCGGATCTTTCCCTGTTTCGGGTTAGTAAAATCAAGCAGTATCGTTCACTTCCCGTCCTGGTGCTTGTGGTTGATCCGGCAGCGTTGGGTTATCTGCTGGCCTCGCCCAGGGTAACGGCGGTTAATGCGGATGCCATTGCACGACCTATCTCCCACTTGCCGGGGGGCGATACTCAAGGGAGAAGCAATGTCTATGGCATACAATAAACGGAAACAGTTCACCTCGTTGTTCCAGTTCATCCTGTTCTTTATTCTGCTCAGTGTTGCGGTGCAAACCGTTTCGGCATCGGAACGGCTTGATCCTGATTATGCGAATAGCGTGCATGCCCTTCTTCGGCGCGCTCAAAGCGAGGGCGAAACGCCGGTCATCATAAAACTGAACGTGGCTACTCGTCCCGAGGGAGAGCTTGCGACTGATGCCGCGAAACAAGTTCAGCGCAACAACATCAAGACGACTCAGAACCGTTTACTGGAGAACCTGAGTATTTATGCAATTAAACGGATTAAAAAGTTCAAGCACCTGCCCTATATAGCTGTGAAGATGGATGCCGCCGGCCTGGAGGCGGCGGTGGCCGATCCGGATGTAGTTCAGGTGTATGAAGACAGACTCAGCGAAGCAACCCTCGCCGAAAGTGTGCCGTTGATTGGCGCGACGGATGCCTGGTTTTCAGGATACGGTGGTGATGGACAGGTCGTCGCGGTACTTGATACAGGCATTGAATCCAGCCACTCTTTTCTTTCCGGCAAGGTGGTCCATGAGGCTTGTTTTTCCACGAATTATGCGTCAGATAGCGCGAGCACCCTGTGCCCAAACGGCCTGGAGACGCAAGTAGGCACTGGAGCAGGGGAGGCCTGTACCGTGTCTTCCAGCTGTGATCATGGCACGCATGTGGCTGGAATTGTTGCGGGCAAGGGAACGGGTGGCACCACCTTTTCCGGGGTGGCCCAGGATGCGGATATCATGGCGATACAGGTTTTTTCGCGCTTTGATGACCCTGACATCTGCACCTATGGCAGCCCCTGTGTGTTGTCTTTCACATCTGACCAGATCAGTGCGCTGGAGCATGTATACGCGCAAAAAGATAATTTTAATATCGCTGCTGTGAATATGAGCCTGGGTGGCGGTCATTACGCCAGTACCTGTGATAGTGATAGTGCCGCTACCAAGGCAGCTATCGATCTGCTTCGCTCCGTGGGGATAGCGACGATCATCGCATCCGGTAACGATGGTTATACGGACGGCATTAGTTCTCCTGCCTGTATCTCTTCCGCTATCAGCGTGGGCTCAACCACAAAATCGGATGTGGTTTCGAGTTTTTCCAACAGCGCTCAGATCCTGAATATTCTGGCCCCCGGTTCCAGCATCAACTCATCGGTTACAGGTAATGGTTTTTTGTCGTTTAACGGTACTTCCATGGCCGCACCTCATGTGGCTGGTGCCTTTGCCGTCCTTCGTTCCGAGGCGCCTGACGCCAGCGTGGCCGAGATCTTGAATGCTCTCCAATCCACGGGGGCGACAATAACGGATTCGCGTAACGGTATCGCTAAATCCCGGATCCAGGTGGACGCCGCGCTGGTCAATGTTGGGGCTCCGCCAAACACTGGGGTTTTGTCCTTGTCATCCTCGGAAGGGTTGTCCGCATCCGGCACGGAAGGAGGGCCTTTTACTCCTGCAGCCAAGTCCTATACCCTAACCAATATCGGAACTGAAACCATTGGTTTTTTGGTCAGTGAGAGCGTGGCATGGGCAACTGTTTCTCCGCAAACCGGCATCCTGGCGCCGGGAGGTAATCGCGTGGTCACGGTAAGCATTGATAGTGTGGCGGACAGCATGACCTCCGGGTATTATGCCACCGCCACTAGTTTTAGCAACACCACCAATGGACGGGGAAGCACCACCCGGTCTCTTAATCTAACGATCACAGGCGCCGCTGCGGTCAATGACAAATTTTTCGCTGGAATCCTGCTGCAACAGTCATCGGGTTCGACCCAGGGTTCTAACCAGAATGCCTCAAAAGAGAGCGGTGAACCCAATCATGGTGGGGCTAACGGTGGGCGCTCATTGTGGTGGCGTTGGATAGCCCCCGCCGCCGGTGAAGTGACTTTCGATACGGTAGGTAGTAATTTCGATACCACCTTGGGCGCCTATACCGGGACGGATGTTGCCGCACTGATAACAATGGCTGATAACGATGATACTTATGACCTGCTGAGTGAGGTTAAATTTCAGGCCGAGACCGGCGTCATCTATCACATTGCGGTTGACGGTTATAGCGGCGAAAGTGGCGATATCATCCTTAACTGGAGTTTTACCCAGGGTATAACGCCCGATATAAATATCGCGGTATCGCCCGAAGTTGGTTTTACCGCGACAGGATCCGAGGGAGGATCGTTCAGTCCCATTTCGATTATCTATTCCCTGACTAATGTTAGCAGCATCTCTCAGGCATTTCAGGTACAGAACGTCCCAAGCTGGCTTACTCCATCCACAACCTCCGGCACACTTGCACCTAACGCCGGCACGACGGTGGTTCTTACTGTAGACAACAGTGCAAATTTATTACCATCGGGCAATTATACCGGTGCCGTGCTATTCAATGGCGTCAGTCGTTCGATGCGGCTTGTGGTCACGTCAACGGGATCAATAATTAATGACAACTTCAGTAATGCGGAATTTGTGAGTGGGGGGGCTGCCAGACACCAAAACGAGTTCTAACGTCAATGCCAATAAGGAAGCGGGAGAACCAAGTCACGCGGATAATGCTGGTGGCCGGTCGGTCTGGTGGCGCTGGACGGCACAGGCTACCGGAATCGTCGAAATCGATACCTTCGGCAGCACTTTTGATACCACTTTGGGGGTGTATACTGGTACGCAAGTGGCTAGCCTGGCAACCATCGTAAACAATGATGACGCTGGTCTCGGATTGCAGAGCCAGGTTTCCCTTTCCGCGATTACAGGCACTACCTATTACATCGCCGTTGATGGTTTTAATGGGGCAAACGGCGCTATTACCCTGAATCTGGCATTGGCAATGGGTGGCGCGCCTGCCAATGATGCCTTTAGTCATGCAATCCCATTGAGTGGAATTCCGGTATCTACTACCGCTTTCAATGACGGCGCCAGTAAGGAAGAGGGGGAACCGGATCACGCTGGGAATACCGGTGGTCGATCCATCTGGTGGCGATGGATTGCCCCGATACCGTCTCAAACGGTAACTATCGATACATTCACGAGCATTTTTGATACTACTTTAGGTGTTTATGTCGGAGCTCAGGTGAATAATCTCACCACCATCGTTTCTAACGATGATAGTGGTAGCCCGCAAAGCCAGGTCTCGTTTCAAGCCGTGGCAGGGACAGCCTATTACCTTGCTGTTGACGGATATAGCGGGGAGTATGGCAATGTCGCACTGAATATTTCCGGTGCTGCCGTCGTAAATTACACACTCCAGGTGGGTATGGTTGGTAAAGGTTCCGTGATAAGTAACCCGGTGGGGATTGTCTGCCAGAGTGACTGCACGGAAGATTATTTGTATGGAACAACAGTTGAGTTGACTGCGACAGCAGATAGTGGATGGCGTTTCGTGGGCTGGAGCGGTGCTTGTGTTGGCGCCGGACCCTGTACATTGTCAATGTCCGTCCATAAGAATGTAACCGCGACATTCAATTTAGTTGATCAGTCATCGGTGATAAGCATTATCAATTATTTTTTGTTGGATGGTGATTAAATCAAAGAGGAGGTCTCCGTTCGCCTTCAGCAATGCTTTGTCACGCCCATATATATCCTGTTTAAATTGTACTTTTTCCCCCAAAATAAACTTTGACTCCTTTAAAGTTTTACACATTTGAACAGAATGCCGATACGATGATTAACTACAGAGAATGCATGGAGTAAAGGAAGTGTCGTGATATCCAGGGAGGGAGCCATGACCTTGACCATCAGCAAAAGCCAAAATCTTACAAAAGACCCTGAACAGAGCCCCAATCCCTATCTCCGTCCTCTTCGTAAAAAAAAGAACAAGAGCTCCAAAACGAAAAACAGTCGCGCAATAGATGAGGCTGTTATTGTTAAACTCTCCTACCGGCAGGAAGCGTAAGGCGGATTAGTGAAACGTATCCGCCGTACGTTTTAAATGTCAGGCAATGCCCTTAACGGGCATTCACCAGATAGTCATCAAAGTAGACAACGCTGTCTGCTTTGGTCCACAATCCCACTTTTCCTGATACCGGGACCGGCAAGCGCTCCGCCATATATTGCTTGCCATTCACATATCCCTTAACGAGATTATCGTCTACCGTCATTTTTAAAGTATGCCATTTGTGGCTGGGTGTGTTGACGTTGCGCACCCAGGTGACTGAACTTCTTTTTCCATGTTTATAACGCCACAGCACCAGATTGTTTTCGAGTGGATTGGCACGTAGCGCGTAATAGTCGCCATTTGGTTTAAGATCAAACAGAATCCCTGCCCCCTGATCTATCCTGCCGGCAACTCCCTTAAATCGTACACTGATCTCGCCGCCCGTAAAATTTTCAACGTTCCCGGCCACTGCAAAGGGGTAGTAGGCATAGGCCGTGACATTATCAAGAAATTCAGCGTATCGTTCACCATATAAGGCCCGTGCCTTGTCGGCCAAGCCGGCTGATGCTATTCCCCTTTTCCATTTGCGGCCATCTACCACCAGGACTGTGTTATTGTCATCACTACCGATGATCCAGTTTCCCACTGCCGGGGTAAAGGTTTTTGGAGACGCACCGACAGTCTCCGTTGAAAAATCAAAAAGGGTTTGTCCTTTTTGATTGATGTCGCTGGCCGTGGGGTTTGCTATCTCTCCAGCCATTGCCACGGATGCCAGGCCAAAGGATTTTGTTTGATTGGCAGCCACCTCCAACTGAGCCGGAGATTCGGCCGGGACTTTATTTTGGTAAAGAAAAAAACTGAACAAAGACAGGCTCAGAACCATACTGGTGATAAATGATGTTTTACGTTTCATGTTGTTCGCTCCTTTTTGAAAAAATCAGGTTGGTTAGGCTGTATATAAGTTATAGGCTGAAGGCTATTAGGTTTCGACGTATGCGTGTTGGTTGCATCACTCTGCGCTGTATAACAAGCTCATCTCTCCTACAGTCTAAATGCCTACAGCCAATCGCCTTGCACAGTTACCATTTTCCCTTACGACCATAGACCCCGGCACAGACAAAAAACAATGGAAGAAAGATATAAAACCACCACCTGCTTCCTGTTGCTTCTGTGGCCAAAGGATGGCCGTGATATGTCGGCACGGAATCGGCAACGATCTCTAGCCCTGCCAGGGTATAAATAATCGGCAAAATTTCATTTTCACTGTTCGAGTAACTTTGATCACGTTTGCCGCCATACTCATATTGTATGAGTCCATAGTTGTCGCTTTCCGTCGCACTAAATAAACCTGTTGATTTGGTTTGGCCGTATTTTACGTTCAATTTTGGTACGCTGCGACGTAATTTGCCCAGTACGTCACGTTCCAGATCAAGTAAACGGCTGTCTTGGGGATCCAGATAAATTGTGATTGTCAGTGGTTCGCTTAATGTATGTAAGGCGCGGCTGTCTGCTGGATTGAATGAATGCCGCTGGTTTTCGGTCACGTCCATGTATGTTGGCGCAAGGAGCGCGCTCGAAACAGCAAGACACAATAAAATCAGACTGACAAATGATTTGCCCAGTTTCAGGAACAGGCGTTGGCCGGGATGCAGCCAGATTGCGGTCAAGAGGAAAAACAACAGAGCAAGAGACAGGAAAGAGGCGACATGAGCCGATGACAACAGTCCGTTTTCAAATTGCCGTAGCATACCGGTCAGAGATAAACTGCCAAGTGTGCCCAGTAAGCCGCTTTGGCCGCTGGCGGCAAAATCAAGAACCCACGATCCCAGAGTAGCCGCCAGGCAGAACATGGCGGCTGTGGGCAGGGAGTCGCTGATTGTGGCGGCGAACATGGCAATGGAAATAACCGTTAATGAGTAGAGGCCATGCCCTGCGAGTAAGAGTGTTATTTCAGGCGGATAAATATGACCGCCCAAGTGATGCCATAGTATCAGAGCCGAGGCTGCCGGCAGCAGGCTGACCAGCCAGACAAGTCCCATGGCCGCCATTTTTAAACCACATAGGGTCAGGGGTGACAGCGGCAGTTGCAGCAGGAGCTTGAGCGCGCCGCTTTGTTTGTCCAGGCCGATCAAGCGGATGGCGACAAAGGGTAAAAGCAATGTTTGGCTGAGATAATAGGCTCCAAAGGTGGGCACGAATATCCCTTCCAGAGGATTCATGCCGGAGGCCAGTTCAGGAAAAGATAATGCAGTTCGGCTGGCTTGGCTGAAGAGATCCACAGCCTGAAAAAAACTGTAACCCACCAGCAGCGACACAATGATGAGCATGATCCATAGGGCAGGAGATACCAGCAGGCCGCGTATTTCCTGGATCAGGACAAGGCGTGCCGCATGACGTGTGGGTGAATCCTCAAGTAATGGCAAGAAACACCTCTTCAAGCGTTGCATCAGTGGTAAGTCCGGACTGCTTGCGCAGCTCGTCAAGGGTGCCGATTCCCAGTACCCGGCCCTGATCCAGCAGCAGGAAACGGTCACAGATTTTTTCCGCTTCGGTCAACTGATGAATGGAAAGGATCATGGTGCGTCCTGCTCTGCATTCACGCAGCAGGTCCATAACCGCCAGAGACTGGCGAAGGTCGAATCCGTCAAAGGGCTCATCGAGCATCAGCAAGGGTTGTCTGCTGAGCAGAGCAAGAGCGAGAAGCACTCGGCGTCTATATCCTTTTGAGAGGGCCTTTAGCGGCTTGTGCAGCATGGGAGTAAGTTCCAGCCTGTTGACAAGTTGCTCAAGATCCATCTTGTCCACGTCATGAATGTGCTGGAAGAATGACAGTGTGGTCATGACCTGTTGCTCGGCAAACGGCAGGATGTTATCCGGCTGATACCAGAGAACCTGTTTCCGTTTTTCAAGTGAAAGCTGTCTGGACTGCCAGCTGATCGTGCCTGATTCCACGGGTAACAGGCCGGTAATACACTCCAGCAGAGTTGATTTTCCTGAACCATTGGGGCCGATAAGACCCAGGATTTCACCGGGGATGACGTCAAAAGAAACATCGGATAAAGCCTGGTATGTGCCAAATTTTTTATTAATTCCGCTGACGCTTAAGTCGGGCATCTGTTGGATCGTACTCTTTC
>JAGHCC010000331.1 GCA_021160685.1 Desulfobulbaceae bacterium
ACCGCTTTGACAGCCAGATTTTTGGTCAGGTCGGACACACCTTCTGTCAAAAAATTCTTGATGTCCTTGCCCGGGACAAAGATCATCCACAAACCTATAATTTCACCGACCTTGCCCTGCGGGTCAACCGGACGACAAACAGTGTCAGCAGGCTCCATAAGATTGTCACGCAAAAGCAGTTTCCGCAATATGCCAAAAAAATCACCGCCATTACCAACGGTGTTCACCATCTCACCTGGATCAGCGATGCAAAGGCGGAAGTTTATGACTCGTTTGACGAGCTGAAAAACTGGCGACAGAACCCCGGCATATTCGCCAATGCAGGCCTTCTTTTAAAAAATAAAAAATTCCGTGCTTACTTCAAAGAGGCATGTCAACACGATGCTGAAAGACTGACTTCCTACATTAATACGATGCTCATCGAGCATTGCAAGCAGATGCACGAAACATGGATTGATCCACCCAACTATCTCTCCTATCTTAACGAACAAAAGAGAAATCTTGACCCAAATGTTTTCACTATCGGCTTTGCCAGACGTTTTTCAACATATAAACGGGCAGATTTGATCTTTGAAGATCTCGACACTTTGGCATCAATCATTGTCGACAATAATTTTCCAGTCAATTTTGTCTTTTCCGGCAAGGCCCATCCATCAGATGCCCCCGGGCAATCCCTTATCAAGCTGATTCTCGACATCCAGGAGGATCTTTACACAAAAACAAACGGCTTGGGCAAGGTGGTTTTTATTCCGGGTTATGACATGAGCATTGCAAAAATGATGGTCAGCGGTGTTCATGCCTGGCTCAACAATCCCAAAAGACCACTCGAGGCCAGCGGAACGAGCGGCATGAAGGCGGCCATGAACGGTGTACCCAACATCAGCACCATGGACGGCTGGTGGGCGGAGGGCTACCACGACGGGCAAACCGGCTGGAAGTTCGGCTATGAGTCACCCGTGGACAAGAATTCCTTCAGTGAGGAGTCATCCTCTCTTCTTTACGCGGAAGACTCGGCATCCTTTTACAAAATTTTCTTCAAGATTCTGGAGATGTTTTATGTTGATGAGCTGTGGTCCACTTATCTTGATAAGTGTATTATGAATCTCAAACTCAATGCGCCGATCTTTAACAGTCATCGCCTGGCGTCCGAGTACTGCAAAAGATACGGATTGAACCTTGCCGCCAAAGAAGCTGGACAAATCGAAACATTACAGAAAATCTATAATTCTGACGGCTGATAAATTTATAACACCTTGGAAATCAACAAAAAAAATCAAGTTTTTCTTCCTGCCGCCGATGAGTATAGTTATCCGCAGAAATAGTAAATCGTCTCAGGGAGAAGAAAAAATGACCACATCAATCCAGTCCAGTCCATTGTTCCATATGCCTCATGGCTATGCCCACGAACATCGGAACGATCATGAAGCAACCCAGCTTGCTTTCAGCGAATCACAAAAATCATCAATCACCATAACAACCGACCAAGGTGATGTGGTCACCCTGGCGGCCGGCCACGAGCAGGCAGCCTTTCTTGACTTTGAAAGCCGGGGAAATTTTGCCGGACAATCCATGAATTTTACCGCAGCAAGCCTTGAAAGCGATTTTTTCTCTCTTTCTGTCCAAGGCGATCTCAACGATAAAGAACTTGCTGATATTTATACACTCATGGAAGATTTAACTGATATTGCCGGAAATTTCTTCAGCGGCAACCTGGATGATGCCATGACCGACGCCCTGCAGATCGGTGACATGGGTTCTCTTTCCAGCCTGTCCGCGACATTCACCCACTCTTTTGCCATGTCGGCAACACAACTTACTGAATATCACCCTCTGCCCTCTTTTGAAGAGGCAGGAGATTTATTCAGTGAACTTCGTGATCAACTGGACAAAAAACTGCCTGAAAAGTTAAATTACAGTGACTTAATGCTTGCCCGCTGGCAACAGATGAACGATTACCAGAAAGAATCCGAGCCACCTGAACTTAAAGGGAAGGAACCCTGGGGGAAATTTCATGCTGACGATCAGCGTACCGCAGAAAAAATGATGAAAAGGATTGAAAAATTTTCAGGCCACCATCCGCAACTCACTCCCTATGGCCCTTCTCTAGCCAACAAAGCGATTGACAAAGCAGCTGCCTCTTTGCCATCCCACTCAACCATCTTGCGCGATCAGTTAAAATATGATTTTATAAATGAAATGAATAACTGGATGATGAGTTGACTGGCCGGTTTATATGATTTTTTTGAATTTGGAATATAGAGTAGGGGCATAAATACCCACAAGCATATCGGTTAGCCGACTAGCCGTGTTAACAAATCAAACCAGCATAACCAATAGAACTAATTGAACAAGTTCAACCAATTATGTGGCAATCAAAAGACGTTTATTATGTTTCCGACAGCACCGGCATCCTGATTACCAACATCGGCCAGGCCGTACTCTGCCAATTTCCCGAGATCAGTTTTCAGGAAGAAAGATTTCCCTTTGTCCGCACAGTCCCGGAAGCACAGAAAGTTCTGAAAAAGATATTAAAACAATCAGCCGGCAGAAAACCGATCATCTTCAGCACAATCGTCAACCCTGAGGTCCGGGAAATCCTGCGCTCATCGGAAGTTGAATATTTCGATCCCCTTGAATCCCTCCTGCTAAGCCTGGAAGACTGCCTGGAAACCAAGGCCCTGCGGGTACCGGGTTTTTCCCATCATATCAATGATGTTATGATGAACAAAAGGGTGGAGGCGATCCACTTCTGCCTTGAACATGATGACGGGCAGAAGGTTTCCGAATATAATGATGCGGAAATAATTATTCTTGGAGTTTCAAGGGCGGGGAAGACGCCGGTCAGCGTCTATCTTGCCACTCAGATGGGATTCAAGACTGCCAACTTTCCTTTAACCTCAGAGTATCTTCACGAATACCGGCTGCCCAAAGGAATTACCGAAAATATAAAAAATACGGTTGGGCTCACCCCTTCGCCGGAATTTCTCCACAGTGTCCGGGAAAAAAGATACGCGGGCAGCAACTACGCAAAAATGGGCACCTGCCGACAAGAAGTTCAGGAGGCCAAACAGATTTTCATGAAATACAAGATCCCGGTTATCCAGTCCACCGGCAAATCCATTGAAGAAATCGCCACCCAAATTTCCCAGGAACTGAAATTGACGAGGATTTAGGATCATTGGATTTGGGATTGCGAATCTGGGAATGCGGATTGCTGAATTGTGCTTTCTTTTTGGAAAAAATCCGAAATCCGCATTCCCAAATCCCAAATCATCTCACTGCCTCAATGGCATACTCACCCCTGGCATCCCTGACCAGAACATAGCCCTTGTCACCGATAAAGGAAAAATCAACAATATCCTTGGCAATATCGGCTGACTGCCAGGTCTCGGTAATCCGGTTAGCACGCCAGCTCAAACCGACCAGTGAATCCTCACCGCCGGTTGTCTTCCCCAGAACCCTGTTCATAGTGTCGCCCCCCAAGCTGAAAAAGGACGCCCGCTCCTTGTTGATAATGAAGGACTGATGATCAAAACGGTTGATCAGGGCAAAACGCCGCGCTGAAAGAATAATCTTGGAACCATCCTTTTCAAAACCGCCGCGGGTATATTCATCGGTCTGCAGCTTCTTGGGATAGCCGGTCTCTCGATAATCACCGTACTTGCGGGGGCTTATGGCATACACCTTTTCCTCGGGCGTGTAATAACCATACACCTCGTTTGAAGGCTCAACAATCAGGATCTGGTCCTTGTTAGCAGGATCAAAATTAAACTGATAGAGAGAATAAATCTCAGCGGCCGGCTGATACAGATCGCCGCGTTCAACCGTGGCCGATGAAAAATTGTAGACGATCTTAAAAATTGGGCCGTCATACTGTTCATAGGTTTCCTGGGTCTGGCCAAGCGCGACCTTTTCCCCGGCCCGGTTCTCGATCACCCGCAGGTAATAAGGCAAATTCTTGCCCATGGTGACAAGTGCCCCCCTTTTCCAGGTCAAGATCATGGAGGTCAACTGATTGTCCGCACTTCCGACCTTAAGAATTTCCCGGGTCAGGGTGACCAGCAGCTCATCGGCTCCGTCACCGTCCAGATCGATACTGTGCAGATGAAGAGGAATGATCTTTTCTTGAAAAACAAATTGGGCCAGTGGTTCAAGATGACCATTGCTGAACTGAAAAAGATAGACACCAAATTTATTGAGAAGGCAGGCCTCGGCCTTGCCATCCCCGTTCAGATCACTGATCACCAGCCGTTTATAGCCTTCCCCCTTAAGAGTATAAAACTCCTGCTCAGACGGTGTTAAAGTCCTGGCCATAAAAGGAGCTTCTTCCTGTTCTCCAAAAAGCGCCGAAGGATAGGCTTTTTCTGGAGAGGTATAGGGTACCTGCCGGCTCGGCATGGTCTCTGCTTTGGGCCGGGCCAGCGCCACCTCGCTTCCGGCAGGACGGGCGAGTTCCGTGGCAGCCGGAGCCTCACTGGTCATGGAAAAAAGGGTGTCCTTTGAATAAATCGACTGAATTTTACAGACAAGAAGAGACTCACTCTGCTCCAGACGAAGAAGCAGGCCGTAACGCTCAGGCTTATCGGTAATTTCCGGCTCTGTCAGCTCCACCACCTCAAGATTGCGCTCCAGCAAGGATTCAAGCAAAATCCTGTACGGCGCATAACCATCCTTGCCCCGCACATTGGTGTAGAGATAAATTGTAGGCGATGCCGGGACAACGACATTATCCCCTTTCTTTAATTCCTTGCCCACAGTCAACACCCGGTCGGTCAAAACATTTTCACCAAAAACCGAAACAACCTTGATCAGGGTTGAAGGCTCCTGAAGATAGATGGGATGATCGTCTTTGGTGGTAACCAGCAGTTCAGCTCCCCTGGCCGGAGCTTTCTTGCCGGCCGGCAGAACAAAGACAATGCGGTCGCCATTCATCTCGCTCACTGTTCCCAGTTGTTCATAAACGGCCGGAAAACGGTCTTCAAGAAAAGTCAAAGCCCTGTTCCACTGGCCGGCAGTTGCAAAGGCCTGGCCGTGGAGCAGGAAGAAAAAAGAAAATAAAATCAAAAAAAATGTCAGTCTGTGTTTCTTCATTGTCTTATTAATTTACTGTCTTGTTTTAGTCTGCCGCAAGAGTGTCCAAATAGAAATTAGAACCTGATATTACTAGTGCATTTTTTCATTTTTTGTAACTATTCAGCAAAGTAACCTGGGGCCGGTCTCTATTGTTACAAGTACCATTTCCCCCTCACCCTAACCCTCTCCCTCGGGAGAGGGGATATCCGAGGAAGTCGAAAATTTCACAATTATTAAATACGTTATTTAAGTCTTCCTCTCTCTCCATTTGGAGGTAAGCGCAAACTCCGGGAGGGCCGGGGTGAGGGAGCTTCAAATTACTTTGTCATATATCGTTTGAAGCACAATATCCGTATCAGTAAAAACATCATGATTCCAAAATCGAAGAACTCTGTAGCCCTTTCCCGCAAGAAATTCGCTTCTTTTTGTATCATAACCAATAGCGGTCATATGTTGTCCGCCATCAAGTTCGATGACCAGTTTCTGGGCCAGACATACAAAATCAACTATATATGGCCCAATGGGATGTTGGCGCCTGAATTTGCATCCTGCCAGTTGCCGGTTCCTCAACCGTCTCCATATTAACTTTTCAGCTTCAGTTAAGTTTTTTCTTAGATTCCGGGCCAAAGTTTTCATTAATATTTTTCCCCTCCTCCCGGCCCTCCCTGAGTCTCCGCTGACCTCCCAAAGGAGCGAGC
>JAGHCC010000306.1 GCA_021160685.1 Desulfobulbaceae bacterium
GGCAAGGCCCACACCCTGGATGCCACCCTGCCCATTTCCGCTGTTCTGATGGCGGAACTGACATCCTCCCCCCCAAGAAGAACACGGGTATCTCCGTTCCCTGGCAGGAGCTTGAGGTCCAGGCTCTTCAGGAGTTTTTCCATGGCTTCTTCTTCATCAAGAGAGATTCCACTTCGGCTGACCAGAAGACCTACGGCCCGGTACATGGCGCCGGTGTCAAGATAAGTATAGTGGAGCCGGGCGGCAAGCTGACGACTGATCGTACTCTTGCCGCTGCCGGAAGGACCGTCAATAGTGATAACCTTACCCCTTTCAGCCATTTCTCATTTCCTCCAAAGTCTCTGCCAGGGCCTTGACCAGCCGTTCATTTTCAGTCGGTAGCCCGACGGTAATGCGAATAAAAAACGGATAGCCATAGGCATTCATAGCCCGGACAATAACCCCCCTGGTTAACATTTTATTGTAAAGCAGTTTGGCGTCCAAACCCACATCAACCAGAAAAAAATTGGTATGGGTAGGAAAGACTTTGCAGCCCAGTTTGCTGATTTCAGTGGTCAGCCAGCTGATACCGTCCCTGGTCATGCTCAGGGTTTTTTGATAAAAGTCTTCATCATTGAGACTGGCCAGGGCTCCCACCTGGGCCAGTTCATTGACGTTGAAGGGCTGACGGACCCGGTGAAGATAATCAGCTATTTCTGCATTCATAATACCATATCCAACCCTAAGACCGGCAATCCCGTAGGCCTTTGAAAAGGTACGCAGCCCGACCACGGCTGTATTATTGCCAAGGTAATCCCGGACATCAAGCTGGAGAGACGGGTCGACAAAATCCACATAGGCCTCGTCCAAAACGACAATGACGGTTTCCGGCACACGACTCAGGAATGACTCAAACTCCTTCCGGTTAAAGACCGTGCCTGTAGGATTATTCGGGTTATCCAGAAAAATCAGCCGAGTTCTGTCGTTGATATCGGCCAGGATTGTATCCAGGTCATGACGCATGTCCTTCAAGGGAACAACGCGGTTAATGCCGTTTTGGGCCTGCACCATGGTCTGATAGACCAAAAAAGATGGCTGGCTGGAGATCACCTCGTCTCCGGGTGAGACAAAGGCTCCGACCAGCAGCTCAATAATCTCATTGGAACCGTTGCCGAAAACAAGTTCATCAGCCTTGACGCCCAGTCTGTCCGCCAGGCTGGCGGCGAGATAATAACAGCTGCCGTCCGGATACCGGTGCAGGTTAGCCAGGGCCTGAGTGATGGCTTGCACTGCCTTTGGTGAAGGTCCCAGGGAATTTTCGTTGGAGGCCATTTTGATTGAATCACTGATACCGTATTCACGCTCCAGCTCCTTTAAAGGTTTGCCGGGAGGATAAGGGATCAGTTTTTTTATATTATCGCTGACAGATAGTTTCACATTTTTTCCTTATGTTGATTTGAATGAACTCGGAAATATTGAATAAAATCAAATTGGAGGAACAGCGTCAATGGCAATTTTAACAGATATTATTTATGTCAACAAGAGGCGAACAGCGGCCAAAGAAGCAATTGCCTAGCAAAAAAACATTGCGTTTTGATATGTAATAGGCTATTGAATTAAGAATTCAATATGGTGCAGATACTGTTATGTTGTTAATAAAGTAAAAAATCAGTTAAATTTCTTCTGAAGAGACAGACTGCCTTTTAAATTTTTTTAAACAAACAGCCTGCCGGCCGGATTCTTAATGAAGTCGGCCACTTTTTTTTAATGTGGTTCCCCTAAGGGAACCGAGTACGAAGGAGTAGTTCCAAGTGAAAGAAGGCACAGTAAAATGGTTTAACGCTTCCAAGGGTTTTGGTTTTATCGAGCAGGACAATGGCGATGATGTATTCGTTCATTTTTCCGCTATCCAAACAGACGGTTACAAATCTCTCGATGAGGGTGCACGGGTTCAGTTCGAGATTGTCGACGGCCCCAAAGGTCCGGCAGCCGATAAGGTTGTACAGCTGTAAGACCTTTATCGAATTAAATGAAAAAGCCCCGCTTTTTGCGGGGCTTTTTTTTTGCGCGGACTGGAAATCTTTTTGATCCACCATTATTCATTTTCATCACCACTTCTATTTTCCCCAATATCTCTCCTGTTAAACAGTCCCTGACAAATATAAGTCAACCAGGCACACATCCACAGAACCGCCCCAAGTCTCCAATCAAAGAACGGGACGACAATCAGCAAAATTAAAATAATCCATGCACCTGCTTTTCTGATCATAATGGCGAATAAATCTTTTACACTCCGAGTTCCCTAAATTATCTTACCCTTGGTGATCTATTACTATCTTTTCAGGAAGTTACAGACAGAGCAGCTTGCACAATTTGGAGTGAATCTACGACTGATAACAGTGAGCTCTTTTCAACACTTACCCTTCACAGGATCGCTAAGGGATTGTGACGAAATAAACTTTACAATATTGCGCAGGATTTTCAGAGTCTCGCAAACTCGCTTACCTGTCCATAATCAAGGCACACAAACAGGCGCAAAACTTGGCTATGTAACTGTTTGTGCAACGCAGAGTATGGAAAAAAAGACAAGCAAGATGTAAAACTTATTGAGGAACAAGCCCTACGCTGCCTTGCTGACCAGGTAATCGTTCTCGTCAGCTAGACTAGCTTCCTTCATTGCCAGGTACTCGTCAAAATCCATCATGACGTCGATGATGCCGTCTGGAGTAATCTCGACAATCCTGTTTGCCACAGTGGACACAAACTGATGATCATGAGAGGCAAAGAGTACCACCTCCCGAAAAGCCATCAGGGCGTTATTCAAAGAGGTGATTGACTCAAGATCGAGATGGTTGGTGGCCTCATCAAGAATGAGGGCGTTGGCGCCGGAAAGCATCATCCTGGAAAGCATGCAGCGCACTCGTTCGCCACCGGAAAGAACAGCGGTCTTTTTCATCGCCTCCTCTCCGGAAAAAAGCATTTTCCCCAGAAACCCCCGAAAAAAACTCTCATTCTCTTTGGGAGGTGCGTATTGGCGCAGCCAGCCGATAAGATCAAGCTCGTCATTATCAAAATAAGCATTATTCTCTTTCGGAAAATAGGCATTATTGATGGTCACTCCCCAACGAAAGCTGCCTTTGTCCGGCTCAAGCTCCCCGGCCAAAATCTGGAACAGGGTGGTTTTTGCCAGGCTGTTGGCCCCGACAAAGGCGATCTTGTCGCCCTTGTTGACGGTGAGGGAGAGATCCTCAAACATGGAAACCCCGCCGATCTCTTTGGAAAGACCGTCGATCTCCAGAATGATGTCACCACAGGGCCGTTCCGGATTAAAAACAATATAAGGATATTTTCGGGAGGAAATCGGCATATCCTCCAGGGTGAGCTTCTCCAGCAGCTTCTTCCGTGAAGTGGCCTGCTTGGCCTTGGAGGCGTTGGAGCTGAAGCGGCGAATGAATTCCTTGAGCTCATCCGCCTTGGCCTTGGCCTTCTTGCTCTCGGTCTCTTTCTGGCGGAAACGAAGTTGACTGGCCTGATACCAGAAGTCATAGTTGCCGACATAAACC
>JAGHCC010000107.1 GCA_021160685.1 Desulfobulbaceae bacterium
GCCATGGGCAGTTCGATACCACGGTAGTTGGCAATGGCTGCTTCCAGGGCTTCCCGTCCCATCACCGAGCAATGCATTTTTTCCTTGGGCAGTCCCCCGAGATAGTTGGCAAGATCCTCATTGGTTATCTTCTCGGCTTCCTCCAGGGTCAAACCCTTGATCATTTCAGTCAGCGCCGATGAAGAAGCAATGGCACTGGCACAGCCGAAAGTTTTGAACTGAGCGTCCTTGATGCGACCGTCTTCACCGAGTTTAAAAGTCAATTTTAACGCATCGCCGCAGGCCAGGGAGCCCACATCCCCTATCCCATCAGGATTCTCGATCTCACCGACATTGTGAGGATGAAGAAAATGCTGTTTAACCTTGTCCGTATACTCCCACATGATATTATAAACTCCTGCCAAAAAAAGTGTCAGTCAGAAAAATCAGCCATATAAAATAGAGCTTTTAGTATTCGCTTAGAAAAAAAAATTTCCTTATGCCATCAGCCTTACACCTTACAAGCCAATTCAGCTGATCCGGAAATTAAGCAAAATTGTAACTATTCAGCTGCACTCCTTCTTCGCCCATTTTGGTCTTCTCGAATAGCACCAGTGCGGAGTCTTCGCTTTGCTCCACTTACCGTTCAAAGCCCCAGGTAAGCGTAGATTCCGAATGAACGAATATGAAGCGCCCCGCAGGAAGTGCCCTTGGGGTGCACATCTGAACAGTTACAGTCTGGAGTAAGGGTAATTTTCAGCCTACGCTGAATAATTAAGCAAAATTTTGAATAAATGTCTTATCAGAAACATGGTAACATAATTTTTTGATGCCTAAAAAGCAACATTAATCATCAAAATAGGCCCTGATCTGCTTGGCCAGCTCCGGGCCGATCCCTTCTACACCTGCCAATTCGGCAAGAGAGGCTTCTTTTATTCGTTTCAGGCTACCCAGTTTTGCAAGCAGAATTTTTTTACGACCCGGCCCAATACCAGAAATTTGATCCAATTCCGAGCGTAATGTTTCCCGACGCCGCCATTTGCGATGAAAAGTGATTCCATAACGGTGGGACTCATCCCTCACCCGCATCAGCAAAAGAAGTAGGGGGCTGTGGCCGGGCAACAGAATGGGATTCTTCCGGCCCGGCCGGTAAAGCTTCTCCCCTTCGCTCTTTTTTTCCTTGGCAATGCCAACCAGATCAATCCTGGTCGACAAATTGAGGGAGGCCAGGATATTGACCGCCACGTTCAGCTGACCCTTGCCGCCATCCACCATGAGAAGATCAGGAAGATCGTTTTCCTCTTTTTTCCGCTTAAGATGCCGCTTCAGCACTTCAGCCATCATTCCGTAATCATCGGGTCCGTCCAGGGTTTTGATCTTGTAATGGCGATATTTTTTGCTGTCTTTTTCTCCATTGAAAAAAGAGACCAGAGCGCCCACCGCCTTTTCGCCGCCGATATTGGAAATATCAAGACATTCAATCCTGTCAGGACTTTTAGTTAATCGAAGGGCGTTTTGCAGAACAGCAGAAAAATCCTGCCAGGACTGGAGCTTCTTTTGCCGGTCGGCAAGAATCTGTTCGCCGTTTTTCTGTGCCATATTGACGAGTTTTTTTAAATTCCCGCGTTGGGGAACATGAAGCACGACTGTTCCTTTTTTAAGATCGGAAAATCGTTCCGTCAACAGCTCCCGGTCATCAGGGGTAAAGGGAAGCAGAATGTCTCGTGGGACCTCATGAGCGTCTGAATAATACTGATTCAGAACATGGGCGAGAATCTGTTCGTCGTCACCGATGGGTTTGTTGACCCAAAAACCCTGTTGTCCGCTCACCCTCCCTTTACGGACATGGATAACGGCAACCGCGATGGAATTTTCTTTGTGGACAAAACCAAAAATATCCTGATCCCGGCGATGGTCCGCGACCACGATCTGTTTTTCTAGGGTTTTTTCCAGGGCCTGAATCTGATCCCGGAACCCGGCTGCCTCCTCGAAATAAAGATTTTCCGCCGCCGCCTTCATCTGTTTTCGTAAGTTTTGAAGCACTTTTTTCTTGCTCCCCTCAAGAACCATGATGATATTGTCAACCATGTGCTGGTATTTTTCCCGGTCCGGGTTTTCGCAACAGGGAGCAAGGCATTGGCCGATCTGGCGGTTCAGGCAGGGACGGCTTCTCTTTTTCACCTCTTTCCCCTTGCAGCGGCGCAGGGGAAAGAGGGAGTGGAGCAGCCTCAAAGTCTTCCACATGGCGGAAATTGACGAATAGGGACCAAAATAACGGGCTCCGTCCCTGATCCGCCGCCGGGTCATCAACAGCCGGGGCCAGGCATCCTTGACCGTAACCTTGATAAGAGGATAATTTTTATCGTCCCGAAGAATGACATTATATTTGGGCCGATGTTTTTTGATCAGCGAGGCCTCAAGAATAAGGGCTTCTTTCTCGGTATGGGTGAGAATCGTCTCGATGGCCGTGACATGGGAGAGAAGTGCTGCGGTCTTGCTCTGTTTTGCCGGAGCAGCTGCGTAGGAGGCCAGACGTTTTCTTAAGTCCCGGGCCTTTCCAACATAAAGAATCTTTCCATGGCTGTCCTCCATCTGGTATACACCTGGATGATGGGCCACGGTTTGCAGAAATTCTTTTGTGAGAACAGGATGCTTTTTAAATTTTAATTTGTTCAATTGAAAAATTTATCAATGTAGTTGGCCAGGAGTTTGTCCGAGAATGCCATTTGTTAACGCAAGAGACGCAAAAGGCGCCATATGAGCTGCTGCGTAATATTTCATTATTTTCTTTTGTAATTCCTTGCGTCTCCGGCCTGCAATGTTAAAATAGAAAATTCGTAAGCGTTCACCAGCACCTCATCTTTGTCCATTTTGACCTGCTCGAATAACACCAGTATGCTTCGCAGATCCAAATGAACAAATCTAAGGCACTGGTAAACGCTTACAGGACTGTGGTTCCCGAATATCAGTGCCCGGTGAACGGTTACAAAAATTCTTTATTATTTTGCCTATACTTTTTTAATGTCTTACACCTGAAACTTTGTAATAAAAAAACAAGAAATAAAAAATTTACATTTAAAATAAAATACTTATACCTACTGTTAAGGCACTTATCCTAAAAAATCTGATATTTTTTCCGC
>JAGHCC010000183.1 GCA_021160685.1 Desulfobulbaceae bacterium
ACACTCACTGCCCGTAGCCGACAGTTCCTGATAAACCGTCAGATACTGTTCCGCCATCCGCTCTGCGGAAAATTCCTCTCTAACTTTTCTATAGCCCTGCTCCGCCAGTTGCTCTGCTTTTTCATGATCTTCCAGAAGGCCTATAATTGCCTCAGCCAACCCCTGCTCATCAGCTGGATCAACCAGGATACCGGAACGGTCATGTTCGATCACCTTGGGAACCGCCCCAACCCGGGTGGCCACGACAGGTTTTCGAGCCGCCATGGCTTCAAGTAAGACCATGGGAAGTCCTTCCACCAGTGAAGGCAGGACAAAAAAATCCATCAATGAATAAATATCCGGCATATCATTCCTAACCCCCGTAAAAATAAAAGGGGTGCCGGCTGCTTTTCCCCCGGCATGAAGCGTCTCTGCTATACGGGCAGCCCGAGCTTCAAGATTTTGCCGTTCAGGACCGTCACCAACCATAAGGAATGTAACCTTTGAACATTTTTTCAGGATCTCTGCGGCAGCGTTGAGCAGATAATCCTGTCCTTTTTCTTCAGAAAGCCTACCCACCGTACCAATGATCCGGCACTCTTCCTCGATGTTGAACTGCTTTTTGAGAAGGAATGAATCACCCTGGGTTTTCAACCTGTCCAGTTCAATGCCGTTATGGATGAGCCGCACTTTAGCGTCTGAAAACCCGCAGTTCATAAGTTCATCTTTTACCGCTTCCGAAACCGCTACTACTGAATTAAATTGGCGCAAAAACACTTTATCTAACCAGGCATACAATTTCATCTTGGGATCATCACCAAGCCAGTTATGGCAGGTGGCAACCCGCGCGACCTTTTTCCCTAGGCAAGCAGCTAACGTATAAAGATTTGATTTGTAACCGTGAGAATGAATAATCTTAATTTCATTTTCTCGCAGAAATTTTCGAATTAAAAAAATGGTTCGCAGATCACATCTGCCCCGACAAGGAAAAACGGCAACCTGAAATCCATGCTGTTTCGCCACTTCCGCAACCTCCAGATGCGAGTTATGCTGGTTGTCAAAAACTCCGATAACCGGAGAAAAAGGAGAATGCCGCAACTGTTTCGACAATTCAATCAGGACGTTATCAGCCCCGAAAAAGCCGCTGCTGCTAATTAGTTGAAGAACTTTTTTTTGCTGCATAATTCTCAATACATTGTTGGTATAATGCCATATTCTGCTCACACATGGCTTTTACATCATGACGAGCATGAATTGCTTTTTTCGCGTTCATTCCGATCAGCTCGGCTTTTTTTGTATTTTTCAGACACTCTACAATTAACGTGGAGAGTGTTTTTGTATCTTGAGGGGGAAATAAAAAACCGGTTTTGCGGTGTTCTATAACCTCAGAATTGCCCCCCACATCTGATGCAATAACTGTTTTACCGGCTGCCATGGCTTCCAGGATAGTGTTGGACATCCCCTCACTCAGCGAAGGATTAACAACGATATCGATCATCGCAAGCAATTCAGGAATATCCCGACGTTCTCCGGCAATAATTATCTGTTCATCAATCCCTAAATTGCAAGCATATCTAATCAGCTCTTTTGCCGAGCATCCAGGTTCATGCTCGTCCTTACCAATAACAAGAAACTTTACTCCGCTGATCTCTTTCACCACTTCTGCCGCAGCCTGAATAAAGTACCGATGACCCTTGATTGTTCTGAGACCGGCAATAATCCCCACCACCCGATCATCTTCTCTGATGCCCAGAGACCTCTTCAAACTTGTTTTATCAACACTTTCTGCATAAAGACCAGCTTCGACGCCATTGTAAATGGTTACAATTTTGCCGAAGGACGCCTTTTCTCGCTGCACAATCATGCTTTTCACGGCTTCCGAAACGGCGATAATCCTGGTAAAATATCGGTTGCATAACCGATAGAGTAAAACATGCCTTTTATTAAGTTTATACCCCATGTCCCGACGACTTGAAATGATCGGTATGCCGGCAAACCGGGCAGCCATCAAACCGAGGAAATCTGAACTTTCATGGTAACTGACGATAAGCCTGATCCTTCTCTTTATGATCAATTGCCTCAACCAGAGTAAAGATTTTACAGCCTGGAAATCGTATATTCTACGCAATCCCAAGGTATAAATTTCGTATCCTTGTTCCTTTAGTGATGCGGCAACCTCACCCCCTGACAAACAGCAGACGATGGGTTTAAATCTCTTATTGTCCAGACCTGCTAAAATCTGCAGAAGATTTCTTTCCGCCCCGCCCAAACCATGCAGGTAATCGTTAAGGTACAAAATTGTATAGGGGTCTTGAGGCAAATTCATTCGGTCTCTACATTAAAAACAATCAGGAAGGCAAATATTTCGCTATTTCATTCATAAAGCTGCCCAAAAAATCCTCTAACCTGTTTTGGTCACACTCCGACTCAGTGGAACTGCCCTTAAATTTCAAGACAAAGACCGCACCGTTTGATTGGTTCTGCCAAAAACTGTCAAAGATCATGGATATTTTTGCCTGATACTTGTTGTGAAGATAGTGACTCGTATTTTGATACCAGTAGAGAAGCATTTCTTGATGGATGCTCTCATCTGATATTAAAA
>JAGHCC010000006.1 GCA_021160685.1 Desulfobulbaceae bacterium
ATTTTACACCGGAGTTAATCAGCATAATATGGGAAATCTCCGTGGCAAAATGGGAAATCGTCTCAAAATAGGCATTCATCAGGATTTGTCCAAGCTCATCGGATCCCTGCCCCATGAATTCAGACGTGATGTAAATCACCATGTTTCTTTTTTGTTCCACATCGCATAAAATGGGCGGCGGTTCGGAAACCGGGCCGTCTTCACCTTTTTGAATCCGCAGATAAAATAAACCTTCCTTTTCACTGGTCTGGACGGCATGCCCCTGGCTTTCGGCAAAACGGGTAACATTTGCACAGGCGGCATCGTTATCGACAATCACTGTCAGCTGATTATCCGTTCTTGTTTCCAGTTCAGTTTTCGTCCGGATAACCGGCTGGGGGCATGGCAGGTTGGTGCAATCAAGGGTTTTGTCCGTCATTTTGTTCTCCAGCTTTATTTAAATGATTTCGCAGTTAAGTGAAACTCACCACCTGGGTCGATGTAACTATCCCCTGCAATAATAGAATATTCTATTGCGGATGAAAAACAGGAAATTGCGATGATTGAAAGGGTTTGTATAGGAGTATACAATGACAACCGCAGCTGGCCGCAGGTTTTGAAAATGAGATTTTTTCTATCTTATTTTGTCAATTTTGGTATAGTTTCGTCCGTTAAAATAATGTTCATAAAAAAATTGGGACAAAACGAAAAAAGGAATAAAGGGAGAACAGAATGGCTTCAGATATTGATGATATCAGTATTAATTATGAAGAAGACGGAGTAATGATTGTCAAGGAATTGGACCGGGCCGTGCTGTCCAAGGGGGCGTGGACGACCATTTTGTTCAGATTTCAGCAATGGGATCGGCGGAAGGAAGAGTATGGGCCTGATAAATACACGATCCGTCGCTATCAGAAAAGAAGCGGTGAGTACATTCCCAAAAGTAAGTTCAATATCTCAAGCCCGGATCAGGCTAAAAAAATTATTGATGCTCTAGAGGGCTGGCTGAAGTAAACCGGGCCACCCGGCCGCTGCCGCTCCAGCCGGCCTTGCGGATATCTCTGGTCAAGGTGGCGGTGATGTCCCACTTGTTCAAGGGACTGATCAGGTAGAGGCCGTCGACAAAGGAGGCTATGGAACTGATCAGGTTCCAGGTAATTTCCATGGCCGCTTTGCGTTGATCCTCAACCTTTTCATAGCGCCATAACCTTTTTCTGGTTTCCTCGGGGATTGAGATGCCCGGAACCTCGTTATGGAGAAAGTCGGCATTGCGGGCTGAGATGAGCGGAAAGATTCCGGGCAGAATCAACAGGTCAAGATGGGATGTTTGCTCAACCATTTTTTCCACGGTATCGGCGTCAAAAAGAGGCTGGGTCATGATAAAGCTTGCGCCCAGTGCCGCCTTCCGCTCAAGTCTTCTGATTTGAACATCGGGACGGGAGGGCCGGAAACTGAAAGCGCCGCCTATGGAAAAATCCGTTTTTTCCTTCATGTCCCGGCCGGCCAGATTCCGTCCCTGGTTAAATTGGTTGATTGTCCTGATTAACCCGAAAGATTTCACATCGAACACCCCGCTTACTCCAGGCTGGTCACTGGAGGTGGCCGGATCTCCGGTTACGGCGAGAATTCCCTTGATGTCAAGCGTGTGAGCGCCCATGATCTGGGATTGCAGTCCCAGGATATTCCGATCTCGGCAGGTGAGATGGATCACTGAAGGGATATCAACCTCTTGCTGAATTCGATGGGCCAGAGATAGGTTGTCGCAACGGAGCACGGCCAGGGGGTTTTCCCCCAGGGTCACAACATCGGCTCCGTTTTCCTTCAGGCTGCGTGCCCCTTCAATGACCCCGCTGACGTCCAGGTGAGTAGGTGGGTCCAGTTCAACAAAAACAGGGAGCCGGTTCGGCTGCAAATCTCGCAGGAGTCGGCCGCAACCGGCTGTTTGTTCTTCCTTGACCGTTGTCAGGTCTGCTTCACCGTGAATGGTCTCAATTTTAGCAAGAGGGCGGCGTTTGATGCGCAGCAGTTGGCGGAATTCATGAATATGGGTGGGTGCGGTGCCGCAGCAGCCACCAACCAGCCGGACGCCGAGTTTAATCATTTCAGCGAGAATTTGGCCCATATAGGCAGGCTGGGCAGGGTAGACCATGCGGTGGCCGACGATCTCGGGAAAACCCGCATTTGGAAAGGCGGACAAAGGAACGCGATCTTTAAGCGGCGTGAGATGTTGAATGGCGGTGAGCAACGAGGTTACTCCTCGGCCGCAATTGCCGCCCACCACATCGGCACCAGCCTCCACCGCCGCCAAACCGCAGGTCAGGGCGTCAACTCCGTGAGCGGTTTTGCCCTTGGACGGATAGGCCATCTGGGCAACGATCGGCACATCGGTGATCTGTCTGGCGGTCTTTATGGCCAGCAGGAGTTCATCCAGGTAGGTGAAGGTCTCAAAGAGGAGGATATCCACCTCGCCTTCAAGAAGGGTCTCAATCTGTTCCTTGAAGGCCGATTCAATATCACCAGTATTTGCCTCTTCGGTTTCCAGGGGAAACTCAACCCCTGTGGGGCCGATGGAGCCGGCAACATAGATGTCGGAGCCTGCGGCCCGGCGGGCAATGGAGGCGCCGGCAAGGTTGATTTCCCTGGTCTTGCTGCCCAGGCCCGCAGCCTGGAGTTTCAAACGGCTGGCGCCAAAGGTATTTGTCTCAATAAGCTGACTTCCGGCCCGGATATATTCCTCGTGGATGGAGTAGATCAGGTCGGGATCAGTGATGTTAAGCCGGTCCGTGTCCTTGCCCAGCTCGATTCCTTTGGAATAGAGATAGGTGCCGATGGCTCCGTCTCCCAGTAAAACCTTGCTCCGGAGATATTCAACAAAATCGGGTTTCATGATGGTTTTATGATATTAGGGTCTGTCACAAAATAATTGTAACATCTCGCTTGCCTTTTTGCCCATTTTCTGCGTTGCGAAAGAAACCACATAGTTCAACTATGCGTTTCCTTTCACGCCTTGAAAATGAACAAAAAATCGGCGCGATCTTGTTACACTTATTTCATGCCACACCCTTAGCTTTACTGTATAAACAGTTTCAATGATGACAGTCACGTAAAAACGATCAAACGTACAGGCGGCGCAAGTAGATGCTCCGTTTCGAGAAAATTATTTGGGCCAGAGTGTTGAATCGGGAAACGTCAGCCAAAGTAAACCAAAATGCTTATGGGTTTTGAGGTGGGCATCGTGCAGATTTTTCTGCAGCATCATTGCCCCGTTTTCAGGATCAACATAGTCGTTGGTTTCTTGAATCACAGTTATATATTCCCGAACGGCCTTTTCCAGTTGATTGTAGTAATTTTCATACACTTCCTGGACGGCATCGACCGGAGGAGTGCTGAATTTTTCCAAGACAGCCAGAATGTCGGGGATCATGAGCTCCATTTCAAGATATCTCTCCTCATCGACGAGTGGTTCCAATCTGTGGAGTATGCCGTTATGAAAGCGGATCATGTGGTCATATGAGGACAGTTGATGATTTTCCTCATGGAGAAGATAAAGTTCCGTCCTGATGGTGACGGTCAGTTCCAGGGCCTCCTCCAGTTGTTTTTGCAGAATTCTTGCTTTGGCCAGAGACAGCAATGATTGAATGGCTGTCAGTCTTCCCCGCAGGCCGTCATGATCAGTGGAAATTTGGGAGACGATCCCATCAAAAGAGGCAATTGCTCCGGTAACCGCCTTTAAGGCCCTGCCTCTTTCCGGATTTTTTTTGAGAGAGACCAGGTATTCTTTAAATAAACCGTCAAAATGGCTCATTTCCGGACTGCCGGCTGCCAGCAGAGAAAGATTTTGGGCGGATGACTGGCCGGGAATGATCATTGTGGAGATGAGGATAAATAAAAGCAGAAAAATTTGTTTCATTGTCGAATTATGAGTTAATGTTAAATGTTAAATGAAAGTTACCTATTCAGGTGGGGCCATCAAATTGGCCTAACCATTGTTCCGTAACTGTTTAGGAGTGCTCTATGTCTCGTTCCTCGCTTACCTGACCTGTTTGAACAGCACCAGTATGCTTCGCTGGTCTAAATGAACAAATCTAAGGCACTGGTAACCGCTTACAAGGATTATGCTTCTCATAAATTAGTGACCCGGTGAACGGTTGCAAATCTCAGGATATTGCGTTACGACATAAACTGTAATCAATTACAGTCTAATCTGTTGAGCTTATTTACCATTAACTCCCGCTTGTTATCAAGACATTTTCTTCAGTTAAAAAAGTGTTTATTGAGCAGAATAGGAGTAACTGTATGTTGAAAAGAGGGAGGAAATGGTTTAGTGAGTATGTGAGTTTTGGCGGCATATTCGCCAAGATGCTACTGATCATGGCGACCTGAGGTGAAGGCGCCATATCCCCGAGACGTTAACTTGGGTAGCAAGTAAAAATAAGTTGTACAGATTGCGTTGTGATTTCGGAGTGTTTGCTTACCTGTTTGTTTTCAAGACGCGTCAAGCTGCGCATAACGAGTTATGTAAAGCTTGGTGCAACACAGAAAATAAGCAAAAGGGCAAGCAAGGTGTATAAGTTGTTTTTACTTGATGCCTTAATACATGGATTGAAAATATCATGCTGATTCGCGAGGAAATTGAATCCCGGGAGAAGGCCTATCTTTCTTCATATGCCTCCCTGAGTGCTGAATCAAGGGGAAGAGTGGTAACTGAAGAGTCCTGTGACATTCGCAGTGAGTTTCAGCGCGATCGTGACCGCATTGTCTATTCCAAGGCCTTCAGGCGGTTGAAGCATAAGACCCAGGTTTTTCTCGCGCCCATGGGAGACCATTGCCGAACCCGTCTCACCCATACACTGGAGGTTTCGGAGATTGCCAGAACTATTGCCAGGGCTCTGCGCCTCAACGAGGATCTTGTCGAGGCCATTGCTCTGGGCCATGATCTTGGACATACTCCTTTCGGCCATGCAGGAGAGACCGTGCTCAACGAGTTGACTCCTGGAGGGTTTTCCCATTACCGCCAGAGTCTCCGGGTGGTCGACGTGCTGGAAAACGATGGAGTGGGGTTAAATTTGACTTACGAGGTCCGTGACGGGATTGTCAAACATTCAAAAGGCTATGGTGAAGTGATTCCGGCCCAAAGCCATGATGTTCCGGATACGGCAGAGGGGTGTATTGTCCGGTATGCGGATATCATTGCCTATCTCAACCATGATCTTGATGACGCAATCAGGAGTTCGGTGATTCGAGAAGATGATATCCCTGCAGAATGTAAAGATGTTTTAGGGAAAAAACATTCACAGCGTATTCACACCATGATCCAGGGTGTGCTCTCCAGCACCAGGCCCAGGGAGAACCGGCTTGTGTTTGGTGTGGAAGAATACGTTGGTCAGGCCATGCAGGTTTTACG
>JAGHCC010000340.1 GCA_021160685.1 Desulfobulbaceae bacterium
CGTACAATCTGTACCCACCCTTTCTTTAATTCTAGATCTCTCTGTTTCATCCGCTGAATATATTGTTTGGGATCTTTTGAATCAATCAGAATCAATACAACATCTTCAAGAACAAACCACCACTCGTCATTATGCAGAGTGCGGCGGATTTCCTCACCTCTAAAAACATCAATTTTCATGTTCATATTCGATCTCACCCTTCCATATCAATTTGAACGTTGGGTGCGAATTGTAATCCGCACCCAACTTGACAGTGGCTACAACAATTCCAGAATTTCGACACCATCGGGCGCAGCCCCGACCGTAACTGTGTAATCCTTAAATGAACGCGCCGGACCTTCCGAACCTGCCGCACGTTTAATATCAATCAGGTCAAACAGTTTGTGCGCCGGAGCATTACCAAGTTTATCCCGGTGTTTAAAAACAAATAATTTCTGGCTGCTCATCAAACCTCTGGCCGCAGACCGATCATGCTCAAACATGTTGCACAGGGCATTCCATAACAACTCTAGATCGCCATCATCAAACCCGGTCTTCTCCGCCAAAGGTGCTGAGATAAAACCCTGCGCAACATACAACCCATAGGGTACAATATACTTGCGACCCATGGTGCGCTCTTTTTCCAGATCCTTTTCATTAGTTACTGCCATACGTGTGATAGTTACCTCTTGAGAGAGAATCGGCTCGACACTTTTGGCAAACGCCAATTGCACCGGGCCACGTACCTGTCCACAATTAATTTCGGTGGTCATAACAGCCCCGAAGCTACGGATATCATAGAAATTGGAACACATCCACCCGGTAATTCTCAGTGCATCTTCGATCTTTTTCGGCAATTTTTTGGCTACCGGCTTCAGATTGTACTCTTTGTATGCCATTTCGTTAGTGCGATTAAGAACCGCTTTCTCCTGCACATAAATCTTGAATCCTTCAGCGTCTTCTTTGGTGAGAGCCACATGATTACGAATTTTACGCTTCAAGCAAACGTCAGTCACCAGACCGTTACCGGTCTCTGGATCAACCCGCGGTGTATTACCGGCATCGGGGTCTCCGTTAGGATTACCGTTTTGTACGTCAAACAACAAAACAAATTCGTAGCGATTAGTAATAACAGTCATAGTTTAGTCCTCCTGTTTTTTAGAAGTAAAAAAGTCTTTACGCTGATGATAGTAACCGATCATAAACAATCCCTGTTCTTCAGCGGTTTGTGTTTTTGGATAATTGTTAAACTCTGCAATTATGTCCTGGATCATTCTGTCTAAATAAAAAGCCCGGCCTCTCTTTTCTGAATTTTTACGAAGCTTGGCAATATGGTTCGTCGAATTCTTCAATAACATGTGAAAAACTTGCCCCGGCGTCGCTGAAGCCGCCGCCAGATAACGATCTTTAATTGTTGCATTTGCACCGGGGATTGCTTCTTCTTGGGCTTTTTCCAGCACAGCAAACAACCGTCCAAGCAAATATGGTAGATCTGTTCTATTGAGATCAAAAGACACGGGAACCTCCTCTATTGTTGTATTGCGCAGCAAATAGGCTTTAATCAAGGCTACGCGAAAATAGGTGACATTTTGTTCAGCCCTGATGCGACCAAGCACCACTGCCAACAAATTTTGCGGGTAACGTCCTCCAGTCAGCATCGCACGCGCCATACCGCCAGCCAGAACTGGTGAAATATTTTCTGATTTACCGAGGGTTGCAGTCTGACAAAGTAACCGCCACAACGGCGGAAAATCCGGTTCATTGTCAAACTGTTTGTCAATATTGAGTTGTCGATAGTGCTTGCCGACCCGTCCCAACAGATCCCCCAAGCTGCTTTCCTGCCAAAAACGGATCGAAAGGCGCGCGGCATTGGGAGCAAGACCCAGAACATAAAACCGCACATCTTCATCCAGATCAGGCATAAAATCGACAGGTCTCCGACCATCGCGAATCGATTTGAGCAAGCCATGAATGTCATTAACAGTTTTCTGGTCATCCTGTTCGCTAGATTCCCCTTTATCTGGTTTCGGCAAATCGAATATGTCAGCTAAAAACGATTCTGCCACAGTCGCTTTCTTCGCCCAAAAAACATAAGTGGTATCTCCGATGGTGATTTTCTGACGGCTACCAGCAGAAAGCAATGAATTTAAAGCGGTAGTATAAGCAAAGGCCGAAGTCTCTGCAACTGATGCCTTATCCTGCTTATAGGAAACAAAGGCCGAGGCATTAAATGAAACGATATAACCACCCGACGTCTGTCCACCACGAACCCCCTTGATCGGCGTATGCACACGCGCCAACGGAACTTCACCCTCCCCTGTAATCAGGCATTGCCCCAAAGAAGCATCTGAATTTTCCTGACCATATTTCAGCCATTCACTCTGCACCGAAAGACGATCATGAATAAATCCCGGTATGCCATCCAGGCGAAAAACCAAATTTGCACTACTGACATCCTCCCATTGCTGAAACCGGCCGACGACCTCTTCGGTTTGCTCACTGTTCCATTGTTGCAAATATTTTCTGACAGCCAGAAACCCAACATCATCAACATCCTTTTCAACTGCTTGCAACAGAGCGCTAAAGGCATTGAAGCGCTCACTATTTTTTTCCGTTGCCCCTTCGGCATCAGCCCCGAAAATATACGCCGCCTTGTCCCAAAGAAAATTGGCTTTGACACCCGAGGTTCGGGTCACCGCCGCAGGAACCGGCATTTTGCGCGGCCTCATTTTCTTTCCATTAGTCTCGCGCAAATCCTCAATTTCCCGTAAAGAACCACCTTCATCTAATACCAGAGCGAAAGAGATATTTTCAATACTGGTGCCAAATGCAGGCATCTCCGCGTCGGCATCATTTATCATCCGTTCATAATAACTGTTCAGTGCATGTAAAATCATGTGCAGACCTCCGCAGACAGAGGCGATGGCGGAGAGATAATGCCGTTCTTCATGCTGGCGCGAAAAAAGAGCGGGGTCATATCGTTGGCAAAATCGATATCAAGCAACATATAGCCCAGATCTTTTTCCTGCCCGACATAATGGGAGACCGAAATTTCCCCTTCGACCAGTTCGAACGAGGCGGGAAACTCGCGACAGCCGAGGCAGGGCTGATGGAAAAACTGCCCCTTCCGCGCCCGCCGCCGGAAGATATCGAGATGCTTTCCCTCATTGTCATCTGAACCGACCTTATCGGTCAGAACAAAATGGGCTTCAATAATATACTCGACATCACGTAACAGGGTCGAAGCCCGTTGCTGCCGGTTTTTTCCATCATCAACCAGAAAAAAGAGTTGTTTATTCTCCCGCATGACCGCTGCGGGATTCGGTTTAGGAATTTTTGAGCCGACTTCGTTGCGCCGAACGTTGTCGAACTTGATAAGACGCTGAACATGAATTTTGTCGATCACCCAGCGAATCGCAGGTTTCCAATGGATCGCCTCCAAAATCCCCCGCGCAGCTGAAGGTGTCATCACATCGTATGAAACACGCTCCACTTTCATTTCAGGACGGGTAAAACAGGCATAATCGCCCCAGACCCGCAACTTAACTCCATACGCCATAGGCTTTTCTCCTTAGTCGTGAGACGTGAAGGCCGCCGGAATGACGGCCCTCACTCTCTCCTCAACTTCCTTCTCTTTCTGTTTCAATCCACGCCCTTTCCAGAGCGACTAATTTGGAAATATCTATGGGGGCTCCAGTTCAACTTCCAAGCCAAAAAACTCCCTACCGAACAATCGCACTCTCATTCTAAATCGCATCATTTCCTCCGCTCGCCAAACAACATTTAAAGAGCAAGATATATCAAACGATTCAAAAAGTCAAGATTTAAAGTTCAGTAATAGAAGCTAGTTCATATAATCAATCCTTCAACACCCCAAACTTCCCCCTCATCAGCGCATAGACCGACATCATCCCGATAAGCCTCCAAATTGCATAAAACCGGATATTGCTCATCAATTATTTCAAGTGCGCCGGCATTTTGTAAGGCTTTGAATTCATTCTCCCGCACAGAAACACTGTATTGTTGCAGTTTTCGGAGAACCGAGCGGGGAAAATCCGTGTAGCGCAACTCCTGCACCAGTTTTTCCGCTTGCTGTTCTTTTGGCACGATCACGCCAATACTTTCATCCTCAATAAAGCAAAAATCCTGTGCAACCTCTCGAAAGGGAAAATAAAGATCGGCCGTCAATTGTTTCCTAGAAGGAAAACGCGACAGAATTTTTTTCTTATCCAACTCCTGCACGTCGTACAGCAACTCAAAATAACGCCTCATCACCTCCAAACCTATCAGATCAACATCAGGCAAACTACGCAGTGCCTCACCGGCCCGCGACGCACAACGTTTCAGCCACGGCATCCGTACCGGCGTTTCCGGTTCATAGACATAAACCTGGCCGAGCTCGCCGATTTTATTCATTTCCCCTTCTCGGTTGCAGCGTCCCGCTGCCTGAGCAATGGAATCAAGTCCGGCCATGGCCCGATAGACTACCGGAAAATCGAGATCGACCCCAGCCTCAACCAGCGATGTCGAAACCACCCGGCAGGGTTTATCTTTTTTAAGACAAACACGAATATTAGCCAATACTCGCCTGCGATGTTCTGGATACATATTGGTCGACAGGTGAAAAATACCATCCACAGCTTCAATCCTTTCAAACAACTTGCGCGCCTGCGGCTTGGTGGAAACAATACACAAAATCTGCTCTTCCGCCTCAATCTTTACAGCTAACTCCTCATCCGTCAATTTACCGACAAAAATCACTTGGGTGCGGCGCAACTCTTCGTAAAGCTGCTGTGGTTGTCTGATGATCTCGTTGATTTCCGGCAAAGCGGTACGCAAATTACTACTGTCATCTAGCGCCGGTTGAGTTGCGGTACAGAGAACAACCGTGCAACCGTAGCGCTCAACCAGTTCACGCAGTGCCGCCAGACAGGGTTCAAGATATTCGGTTGGAATCGCCTGAGCCTCATCCAGCACAATCACGCTGCCGGCAATATTGTGCAACTTGCGACAACGAGAGGGCTTGTTGCTGAACAGAGATTCGAAAAACTGTACATTAGTGGTCACCACAACCGGCGCATCCCAATTCTCTGACGCCAGACCTCGCCGTCGATTGTAGTCCACCTCTTCAGGATCATCCTTCTCTTTAAAATTACAGTGATGCTCAAGCACTTGTTCGCGCCCAAGAATCTTCTGAAATACTTCGGCATTCTGCTCGATAATTGAGGTGAAAGGAATGGCGTAGATCACACGTCGAAGATTATTTTCAACTGCATGATCCAATGCAAACGCCAAAGAGGAGAGGGTTTTGCCACCACCGGTCGGAACGGTCAGAGAAAAAATTTGTCGAGGAGATACGGCCTTGGTGCGACATTGTCCCAGAATCTCCTGACGCAACCGGTTGACCGGTGTTTTTTTCGCAACTTTGGAGAGCTTCAGCAGATGAGAATCAAGTTTCTCTTTCATGTCGATAATCTGCTGCGTATTGGCGACTGGTCTTTCCTGAGCTTTATCCGGTGAGCAAAATGCTTCAGTATCAATAAAATCTGCATCGACCAGGCAAGAAAAAATCATCCGCGTAAAAAATGCCAGGCTAAATCCAATCCTTTTCTCATCCAGTTTTTTAAAGGGCGGCAAAAGATTAATTTCAATATCGGCCTTTGGCGGCAAGGAAACACCCGGTGGCACTTTGTGCTTGAGCCGGTAGTGCAATTCTGTTTCTTGCATGCCGCCGTCAGGCAAACCACCATGATGCCCAGCAATTACATAGGACAGCAATAAACCAAGCTGTCCGGCATTCTCCTTTGCCAACCGCGCCCCGAAGGATGAGTGATCAACCCGTTGAGAACTACCTTCCAGTCGCCGTTGGAAGGCAGCCACAGCTTTTCCGGCATCATGCAACCGTCCGGCCGCCTTCCCCCAGTCCCCGGCCCCAAAAAC
>JAGHCC010000076.1 GCA_021160685.1 Desulfobulbaceae bacterium
ACCGGCAGCGGCAAGACGGTAACCTTGTATTCAGTATTAAATTCATTAAACGATGACGCTATTAAAATATTAACCGCTGAAGATCCTGTTGAGTTTAACTTTAAAGGGATTAATCAGGTCAATGTTCATCAGGAAGTGGGCATGACCTTTTCCGCCGCCCTGAAAGCTTTTCTGCGTCAGGATCCGGACATCATCATGGTAGGTGAGATTCGCGATATAGAAACCGCAGAAATTGCCATCAAGGCAGCCATGACCGGCCATCTTGTTCTTTCCACCCTGCATACCAATGATTGCGCGGCCACCATCGGCCGTCTGGTGGATATCGGTATTCCTCCCTTTATGCTGTCTTCAGCCATTACCATGATACAGTCCCAGCGGCTGGGAAGGCGTCTCTGCCCGCATTGTAAAACCCTGATTGATTTGCCTGACACGGGCAGCCTGCTGGAAATGGGTTTTTCCGAACAGCAGATCCCCGATCTGCAGATTTATGGTCCTAAAGGCTGCGCCAAATGCAGGGGCAACGGTCACAAGGGCAGGGTGGGTCTGTTTGAATTAATGGAGGTCACTGAGGAGGTGTCCAAGGCCATCAGCGCCGAAGTGCCGGAAGATCAGCTCAGAAAAATTGCCATCCAGGAAGGCATGACCCCCCTGCGGGATGCCGCTCTGCTCAAAGCCTCACAAGGAGTTATCTCCATTGAAGAGGTCCTGAAAAAAACAGTGATCACCAAGGAAAGTCTACCCGCCTATCTGGTCAATCCGGATGTGGAAAAATACGAGGACGGAGATTATATCATCCGTCAGGGAAACACGGATATTGACTTCTTCCAGTTGATCCATGGCGGAGTCATGGTCATCGTCGACGACAAGAAGATTGCCGAAATTCATCAGCCCAATGACTACTTTGGAGAAATGGCAGCCATTTCCGGTGAAGAAAGATCAGCCTCTATTGTTGCCAAGGGTCGATGTACGGTCAAGCGGTTTCCCGGAGATAAAATCATGGAAATTATCGAAAAACATCCCGATGTTGCCAAGCATCTTTTTTCAACGATCATTGAAAGGCTCAGCCAGGCCAATGACATTATTGTTAAGCTTGCCAGCAATACGATGCGCAAGGCAAGCTAAGGTATTATTTTTCTCTTTTTGAATATCCCCGCACAGCCCCTAGGTAGAATTTCTCACTTCGTTTAGGTATGACTACCTAGCCCCTCTCTTTGGCACTTAATATTACCTTTCAGGTATTTTTATTATTTGCTTCCGTTATCGAAATCTCCTTGAAAAAACAGCGCTTATTCAGTAATATCTTTTGTTCGTAAATTGAACAAAAGATAAAATATCTACTGACCTGATTTGTTTGAGGTCATTCAAATCTATCATTAAATTCTGATCTGATTATTCCGAAAAAATAGTTACAATCGACAAGAAGGAGAAATAATGACTGCCAAAATTATCAGCGGAACTGAAACCGCCAAGGCTATCCGTGAGGAGTTGAAAGCAGAGATTGTGGAACTGAAGGAAAAACATTCTATTGTTCCCGGTCTGGTGACTATCCTGGTGGGCAGTGATTCAGCCTCCCAAGTTTACGTAGGCGCCAAGGAGAGAACATGCAAGGCTCTGGAGATGTATTCCGAACGTTATGATCTCCCTGCGGACACCCCTGAAGAAGAGGTTTTGGCCCTTGTTGAAAAATGTAATAAAAATGACAAAATTAACGGCATTCTTGTTCAGTTGCCATTGCCGAAACATATCAATGAAGCCAAGATTCTTTATGCAATAGATCCAAAAAAGGATGTTGACGGTTTTCATCCTGTCAATATTGGCAAAATGATGCTTGGAGAGGATTGCTTTCTGCCTTGTACTCCCCATGGAATGTTGGAACTATTAGAGCGTAACGGTATTGAAACCAGTGGCGCGGAATGTGTTGTCATTGGCCGCAGCAATATTGTCGGCAAACCCATTGCCAACCTGATGCTGCAGAAACGTGCTGCCGGCAATGCCACGGTAACCATCTGCCACACAAGAACAAAGGATATGGATTTTCATACCAAACGGGCTGACATTCTCATTGTCGCAGTCGGCATACCGAACCTGATCAAGGCTGACCAGATTAAGGAAGGCGTTGTGATCCTGGATGTCGGCGTAAACCGAATCGGCAAAACCAAAGAAGGCAAGGGCATACTTGCCGGTGACGTGGACTTTGACTCCGTTAAGGAAAAAGCCGGGGCAATTACACCGGTACCTGGAGGCGTTGGCCCCATGACCATCACCATGTTAATGAAAAATACGGTCCAGGCGGCAAAGACCGCTGCCGGGCTTCTATAACAGTAAGAGAGGGTGCCATGACAAGACTTACAGGATGTGAAAGCTGTACTGATTTAACATGTTCATCAACGATTGAAGTTCTTGGCAGTGATGTCTCCAAAAATGTGGTCACAGCTTATGACCGTGTCCAGTCAAGAGGGATGTCAGCCTGCCTTTTCGGCTCCGGCGGAACCTGTTGTCGGAACTGTAATATGGGGCCATGCCAGATCATTGATGGTGTAGAAGAAATGATCGGCATCTGTGGCGCTACTGCTGAAACCGTGGTCGCGAGAAATTATGCACGTACAATAGCAGCAGGTACCGCTGCCCATGCCGACCATGCCCGTGAGATGATTTTTGGTTTTATTGCCACGGCCAAGGGTGAAACGCCCCATGAAATCAAGGATGAAGAAAAACTTCATATGCTTGCCAAGGTGTTTGAGATTGAAACCGAGGGCAGGGATAAGAATGAGATTGCCTTGGAGTTGGGTGAAAAAGCCTTGGCCGAGTTCGGTAAACAGCAGGGTACTCAAGTCATGCTGAAAAGGGCGCCGAAGAAAAGACAGGAACTGTGGAAAAGACTTGGTGTTGAGCCCCGCGGTATTGACCGTGAGGTGACGGAAACCATGCATCGAACCCATATGGGTGTTGATCAGCATTATGAAAATATTATGCTCCAGGGCGCTAGAGTTGCCCTGGCTGATGGCTGGGCCGCATCCATGCTCTCCACCGACCTGACCGATATCATGTTCGGTACTCCGGTGCCGATTCGGGCTATGGTTGATCTGGGTGTCCTCAAAGAGGACATGGTCAACGTTGCTGTTCACGGTCATGAACCGCTTTTGGCCGAATCACTCTGCATGGCAGCACAGCAGGAAGATATTCAGGCCCTGTGTAAAAAAGTTGGTGCCAAGGGCGTGAATCTGGTCGGGGTCTGCTGCACCGGCAATGAGATTCTCATGCGGCGCGGTATCCCGGTGGCAGGCAGCTTTATTCAGCAGGAAATGGTATTGGCAACCGGCGCAGTTGAGGCCATGGTTGTTGATATCCAGTGCGTCATGCAGTCAGTTGCCCAGGTGGCGAAGAATTTTCATACAGAGATCATCACCACCAATTACCGGGCCAAGATGCCGGATGCGATCCATCTGCAGTTTGATGAGGTAGACTCTTTGAACTCAGCCAAGGATATTCTCAAACGGGCCATTGGCAACTTCAAAAAACGGGGTGCTTGCCACATTCCCAAGGACACCAAGCTCGATGTCGTGGTTGGTTTCAGCCATGAAACCATCAACTATATCCTTGGCGGTCGCTTCCGGAGCAGTTACCGGCCTTTAAACGATAATATTATTAATGGCCGGATTCGCGGCGTTGGCGCTATTGTCGGCTGTGAAAACTATAAACTGCCTGATGACGTGCATGTCATCGTTGCCAAGGAACTCATCAAAAACGATGTTCTGGTTCTTGCCACTGGTTGTGCCGCACAGGCTTTGGGCCGGGCAGGACTGCTCAATCCCGAGGCTGCTGCTAAATACGCTGGTCCTGGACTGGCCGAGGTCTGCGAGACCGTAGGCATGCCGCCGGTACTGCATATGGGATCCTGTGTTGATAACAGCCGTATCCTGATTGCCGCAACCGCCATGGTCGAGGAAGGAGGCCTGGGAGATGATATTTCAGATCTGCCTGCCGCAGGAACAGCACCTTTGTGGATGAGTGAAAAAGCTGTTTCCATTGGTGAATATTTTGCCACCAGTGGCGTGTATGTTGTCTTCCAGAATCTTCCGGTCAGCGGATCAAAAGTAATGAAAAAATATCTCTATGAGGACATGGAGGAGATGTATGGCGGCATGTGGGATACGGAACCGGATCCTGTCAAGCTGGCCCATAAAATGATTGCCCATATCGACAAGAAACGAGCTGCTCTTGGCATTGACAAGAAACGCGAACGTGTACTTTTTGACATGCAGATGCGTCGTGATCTGACCGACGGCACAGGCCTGACGGATGTGGGTTGCCACGGCCCGGCGTAGTTGAGATCAGAAGACAGATTGAGAATAGAAGTCTAACTTCATTAACAGATAAGGATCATTCCGAATGAAATCGGGTAGTCGATTAGAGCGTATTTTGACCGCTGGAGAATTCGCGGTTACTGGTGAACTTGGGCCGCCGAAGAATGGCGACTCCGAGGTGGTGCGTGAAAAAGCACGCACCCTCAAAGGATATGTTGATGCAGTCAATATTACCGACTGCCAGACAGCCATTGTCCGAATGTCATCCATTGGTGCCGGGCTTATTGCCCAGCAGGAGGGCGTTGAACCCGTTATTCAGATGACCTGTCGTGACCGGAATCGAATTTCCATGCAGAGTGATCTTCTCGGAGCCTCGGCCCTGGGACTGAAAAACCTGCTCTGTCTCACCGGTGATCATCAAAAATTCGGCAACCATCCTGGTTCCAAAGGCGTTTTTGACATGGATTCCATCCAGATGCTTGGTATGGTCAAAGCCATGCGGGATGAAAAGAAATTTCAGTGCGGTGAAGAGATTAAAACGGCTGAGCCCCATTTTTTTCTTGGCTGTGCAGCAAACCCCTTTGCCTATCCGTTTGAATACAGGGCAGCAAGACTTGCCAAGAAAGTGACTAACGGCGCCGATTTTGTCCAAACTCAGATTATTTATAATGTCGACAAGTTCGCCAAATTCATGGAAATGGTCCGAGATCTCGGTCTCCATGAAAAAGTTTATATTCTTGCTGGCGTAACACCCCCTAAATCACTTGGTATGGCCCGCTACATGAAAAAATTTGTGCCGGGCATGGATGTCACCGATGATGTTCTGCAACGAATGCAGGATGCCAAAGACAAACAGGATGAAGGTATCAATATCTGTGTTGATATCATCAACCAGGTGAAGGAAATAGAAGGTGTTTCCGGTGTCCATATCATGGCCATTGAATGGGAGACTGCTGTTCCGGAAATCGTTAAACGAGCCGGAATTGAAGAACGTCCCGTACTGGAAGATGAACCTGTTGTTGTGGTCGAAAAGGCAGCGGAAGAAACCATAGAGGTTCGACCGACTGAGACTGGAGAAACTGCTGCTGATCGTGATGAGATTCTTGCCCAGGCCAAGGCCGAGGCTGAAAAAATTATAGCTGCAGCGAAGGATGAAATTGCCGGACTACGGGCTCGGGCAGCACAGCAGCCTGTAACGGCAGTACCCGGGGCTGAGCAGGAAACCATAGAACTTGATGATGCAGGAGAACATGAGATGAATGAAAAAGAACGCCAAGTGGCGTTAGAGTCTGTTCGCATGGGTCTTGACTCTCTTAAAAAAGCCTTTGGCCTGTCAGACGATCAATTTGAGGCACTGTCGAACTTTGCCGGTGCTGAAGCTGTGTTGAAAAAAGAACCGCAAGTATCAACAGCCGCTCCGGCAGCACCAGCACCGGTTGCTGATGAGGCAAAAAAAGCAGCAGATGCCAAAGCCGCTAAAGAGGCTAAGGCTGCCGAGGAAGCTAAAAAGGCCGCTGAGGCGAAAGCCGCTGATGAAGCCAAGGCTGCCGAGGAAGCGAAAAAGGCTGCTGGGGCCAAAGCCGCTGAAGAAGCAAAGGCTGCCGATGAGGCAAAAAAAGCAGCTGAGACGAAAGCTGCTGAAGAAGCCAAGGCTGCCGATGAGGCAAAAAAGGCCGTTGAGGCGAAAGCCGCTGATGAAGCTAAAGTAGCTGATGAGGCAAAAAAAGCGCCAGAGGCCAAAGCTCCTGAAGAGACGAAAACAGCTGCTCCGGCAACTATGACAGTTGCACCCCTGAAGCATGAGGAAACACCACTTGCGGAGCGGGCAAGCAAAATCCCTGAAACAGCTTATAAAATTAATTACACAGGTCAAATTCGTGAAACGGTTCTTGGCAATCCAGGTAACGAGATCACAGTCGGCGGTTCTTCGTCCATGCCGTTTTATCTCTTTGAGGGTGAGATGGGGAACAAGCCACTTATCGCCATGGATATTGTCGATGTAAAACCGGACGCGTGGCCGTCAACCCTGACCCGTCATTTTGAGGATGTGCTTGATAACCCATTGGCATGGGCCCAGAAATGTGTGAATGAGTACCAGGCCGAGGCCTTATGCGTCTCTCTGATCAGCACAGATCCCAACGGTCTGAACCGTGATTCCGTCGAAGCGGCAAAAACTGCGGCCGAGATCATCAATAATGTCGATGTGCCGATCATTGTCTGGGGTTGTGAGAACAGTGAAAAGGACACCGATACTCTACGCGAACTTACCTCCATGATTGGTGACAAGAAAGTTTGCCTGGCTCCGTTGACTGATGCAAATTATCGCTCCCTCGGCGCCACGGCCATGGCCTTTCAGCATCCTCTTGTCGCGGCCTCACCCATTGATGTTAACCTGGCTAAACAGCTTAATATTCTCATGGAAAATCTGGGAGTTTCCCTTGATCATATCCTGGTCGATCCTTCCGTTGGTGCTCTGGGCTACGGTATTGAATATACCTATTCCGTCATGGAGAGAATCAGAATTGCCGCTTTGACCCAGCAGGATGAGAAACTTCAGGTCCCGTTTGTCTGTAATCTGGGGCGTGAGGTCTGGAAGGCCAAGGAATGTCGTTTACCATCCGACGAGCTGATAGGTGACCAGGAAACGCGGGGCATTATGATGGAGGCCATTACCGCCAGTTGTATGATGCTGTGCGGAGGAGAACTTCTGATTATGAGGCATCCCAAGGCAGTTAACCTGGCTAAATCCATGATTGATGGTTTATTAGGTTAAGGAAGGGATATTCAATTACTTATTTTGTAACCGTTCACCGGGGCACTAATTTACGGGAACCACGGTCTTTGTAAACGTTTACCAGTGCCTTAGGTTCGTTCATTTGGATCTGCGAAGCATACTGATGTTATTCGAGCAGGTCAAAATGAACGAAGATGAGGTGCTGGTGAACGTTTACCTTATTTTTAATAACGTGAGATGCGATAGGGAGTTTTTCAATGTCTAAAATCATCTGTTCAGCAGCCATTAGAGGCGCACATAATATTGTGGACATGGCTGAAGAAAAATACGAGGAAGCCCTGAAAAAATACGGAGCTGATCAAGAAGTTTCCTTTCCGAACACAGCCTATTATCTTCCGATTATTTATTCCATGCTCGGTGCCAAGGTGGAAAAAATCGGTGATATGAAGGACATATTCGTTGAAACCCGAAAACTGCTCCCACCCAAGGTAACTGATAACGTCTGGCTTCCATTTCTTGCTCCGGCTCTTGACGCCGGCATGGCGACCTACTTTGCCGAGGAAATGTTTGAGGCGGTCCGTTATCTCAATGAACCTAATTTTTATACTAAGACGGAAGATCCTTTAGCCGATAATATCTGGCTTGGTGCCGCCGATGACGTTGTTTTTAGAAAACGCGGGGTTGAATTTGTTGATGGCTCCGCTCCGGGTTTTGCGGCGATATGCGGTACTCCCATGGATAAAGATGTTGCCTGCAAGATTGCCCTTGAGCTCCAGGAGAAGAATCTTTACATCTTCATGCATGATCAGTCTGAAGGTGTGAGCATGGCGGAGCAGCTGGTCAAAAATAATGTCCAGGTTGGCTGGAACACCCGTCTGGTGCCTTTCGGTAAAAGCTATACATCCGTTATTTTTGCCATCGGCTTTGCCTGCCGTGTCGCTCTTGCCTTTGGCGGCATTAAGCCGGGTGATTATAAGGGAAATCTGATTTACAACAAAGACCGGACCTTTGCCTTTGTCATGGCCTTTGGCCCGGTAAGTGACGAATGGTATGCAAATGCTGCCGGCGCCATCAACTGGGGTTTTCCCACCATATCCGCTTACGATATTCCTGAAGTTCTGCCCACCGGTATCTGCACCTACGAGCATGTTGTCAGCCAGATCCCTCACGATGAAATTGTCCAGAAGGCCATTGAGGTTCGCGGCCTGAAGGTGAATGTCGCAAAAATCGATATTCCCCTTTCATTTGGTCCGGCTTTTGAGGGTGAGCGTATCAGGAAGGATGATCTTTTCATGGAATGCGGTGGTGGCCGTACCACCGGTGTTGAGGTTTTGATTTCCAAGGATATGAGTGAGATCGTGGATGGAGAGGTTACCCTTGAAGGCAAAGATATCTGTGATATTAAAAAGGGTGAAAATTTACCTATTTCCATTTTGGTTGAAGTGGCCGGACGTGAGATGCAGTCTGATTTTGAGCCGATTCTTGAACGTCAGTTCCATCATCTGATCAACTATGTTCAGGGCATCATGCATATCGGCCAGCGTAACATCATGTGGATCAGGATTGGAACGGCCGCTGTCGAAAAAGGTTTCTCTTTCAAGCACATAGGAAAAGTACTTCATGGAAAGATTCACCAGGAGTTCGGCGCTATTCTTGACAAAGTCCAGGTGAAAATTTCAACGGTTCAGGAAACTGTGGAAGAGGTCGTTGAGTTGGCCAGGGGTGTCTATGCTAAACGTGACCTGAGGCTTGGCAGCATGACTGATGAAAGCGAGGATGTTTTTTACTCCTGTACTCTCTGTCAGTCATTTGCGCCCAGTCATGTCTGCGTTATCACACCTGAGAGGGTCGGCATGTGCGGTGCCTATAACTGGTTGGATGGTAAGGCATCGTACCAGATTAATCCCACTGGCCCGAACCAGCCCATTGAAAAAGGCGAATGTCTTGATGAAAATTTGGGCGAATTCTCCGGTATTAATGACTTTGTCAACCAAGCCTCCCGCGGTGCGGTTCCAAATGTGAGCTGCTATTCCTTGATGACCAATCCAATGACAGCCTGCGGTTGCTTTGAGTGTATTTCTGCCATGTTGCCCCAATGTAACGGTATTATGGTGGTTAATCGTGATTACATGGGCATGACTCCTTCAGGTATGAAGTTCACCTCTCTGGCCGGTATGGCCGGTGGTGGTGCCCAGACTCCTGGTTTTATGGGAGTCAGCAAACATTATCTGACCAGCCCTAAACTGTTTAAATCTGAAGGCGGATTAAAAAGAGTTGTCTGGTTGCCGAAGATGCTTAAGGAAGAGTTAAGGGAAAAGCTGATGGAGCGTTGTGAGGAAGAAGGGATGCCTGAGTTTTTCGACATGATTGCCGATGAGGAAGTGGGCACCACTGAAGAAGAGGTTCTTGCTTTCCTGAAAGAAAAAGGGCATCCGGCTCTTGAAATGGAAGCGGCAATGTAGGTCGGATTCTTGATACCAGTTTAAAATTCGAAGATTTTGAGATTATAGAGATACAGGGGGATTAAAAAAATGGCATTAACCGGTATTCAAATACTAAAAATGCTGCCCAAGAAAAATTGCGGGGAGTGTGCAATTCCGACCTGCCTTGCTTTTGCCATGAAGGTCGCTGCAGGACAGATGGAAATTGATGATTGTCCTTATGTCAGTGACGAAGCAAAGGAAACAATCGGTGAGGCTTCAGCGCCGCCGATTCGCACAATTAAAATCGGCGCTGGTGATTCATCCTTCACTGCTGGAGGTGAAACCTGTCTTTTTCGCCATGAAAAACGATTTGAAAACCCGACTGGTATCGCTGTTCTTGTCTCGACATCAATGTCAGACAGCGATGTCGACGGCCGTATTGACCGCTTTAAAACGCTTCGCTATGAACGGGTCGGGGTATTCATGAAAGCCGATCTTATTGCGATTCAGGATGCAGATGGTGATCAGGCCTCCTTTACCGGCCTGGTTCAAAAAGTCCTTGATACAGCTGAAGACGCCAATTTGATCCTCATGAGTGACAAGACGGAAACCCTGGCCGAAGGGACAAAACTTTGTGGCGACAGAAAACCGCTTCTTTTCGGCGCCAACCAGGATAATTCCGATGCCATGGCGAATCTGGCCAAGGAGCAGGGATGTCCTCTAGGCTTGAAAGGAGGAACCATTGATGAGACAATTGCTCTTTCGGAGAAACTGATTGGAGCAGGCATCAAGGACATGGTTATCGATACCGGCGCCAGAACGTTGCGGGCCGCACTGGAGGACAATATTGTTGCTCGCCGGGCTGCCATTAATTCAAAATTTAAACCCTTGGGTTTTTCCACCATCATGTTCCCCTGTGAGATGACCGATGATCCTCTCATGGAGGCGATGATTGCCTCGGTTCTGATAGCCAAATATGCCGGAATTGTCGTACTCTCCGATCTTCAGGGGGATATTCTTTTTCCCTTGTTACTGGAACGTCTCAATATTTTTACAGATCCCCAGCGGCCGATGGTTGTTGAGGAAGATATTTATCCAATCAACGGACCGGACGACAATTCACCTGTAATGATTACATGTAACTTCTCGCTGACCTACTTTATTGTCTCAGGTGAGGTTGAAGGCAGCAATGTTCCATCCTGGCTCCTTATTAAAGATACGGAAGGATTGTCGGTTCTCACTGCCTGGGCCGCCGGTAAATTCGGTGCTGATCTTATTGCCCAGTTTATCAAGAAGTCCGGTATTGAAGATAAAATCAAACACCGTGAATTGATTATTCCCGGTTATCTGGCAACGATCAAGGGTGAACTTGAGGAAGAACTGTCCGACTGGACGATTACCATCGGTCCGCGTGAAGCCGGTCATCTGCCGGCCTTTTTGAAAGAGTGGAAGCCGGCGGCATAGCTGGTTGGATTAGTTAAGTTAGTTGGTTTGGTTGAATTGGTTAGTATTTTTATAAAATTCATCAAACTAGTCGAACCAGTCAAACAAATAAAACCAGTAAAACCAATTGGTTGAACATGCCTACAGTAACTTTAAAAATAAACGGTCTTGAGATCGTTGCCGAGGAAGGGTTAACCATACTTGAGGTTGCCCAGCGCGCGGACATCTTTATTCCGACTTTATGCCGCATCAACGGCAAGAACTCGGAAGAACCCTGTGAAATGTGCCTTGTTGAAATCGAGGACACGAAAGACCCTGTTCGTTCTTGTGTTGCCCTGGCCAAAGATGGCATGGCCGTCGTGACTGATTCTGACAATTTAAAAAATCTTCGCCAGGAAAAGCTGGCAAGAATTTCCAGTCATCATTTCGGTGACTGTAAGGCCCCGTGCAACCTGACATGTCCCGGCCAGATTAATGTTCAGGGTTATATCGCCCATGTCAGCAAGGGTCAGTACGAAGAAGCTCTGCGCCTGGTTTATGAGAGAAACCCATTTCCTTTTTCCGTGGGACGCGTCTGTCCCCGTTTCTGTGAAACACGCTGCCGCCGTATCCTGGTGGACGAACCAGTCTCAATCAATCATTTGAAACGTTTTGTTGCTGACTGGACCATGACCAACCATATTGATCTCAAAATCCCCCGTGGCAAAATTACAGGCAAACGGGTGGCTGTGATCGGTGGTGGTCCGGCAGGTCTTACCAGCGCCTACTATCTTGCTCGCAAGGGTCATGATGTGACGGTCATTGAGGCTATGCCCAAGCTTGGCGGCATGCTGCAATACGGGATTCCCGAATATAAAATTCCCCGTAATGTCTTGGATTTTGAAACAAATATGGTTCTGAGAATGGGAATTTCCGTCCGTCTCAGTCAGAAATGGGGTAAAGATTTTACACTGCAGGACCTGAAAGACCAAGGGTATAATGCTATTTTATTGGCTATTGGGACCGGTGTAGACAAAAAACTTGTAATCCCCGGTGCCACTTTGCCGTCCGTTCTCCATGCCGCTCAATTTCTCAAAGACGTAGCCTGCGGGCGTAATAAAGATTATGGACGGCGTGCCGCAGTGATCGGCGGCAACAATATCGCTATGGAAACTGCGCGCACCTTGCTGCGTACCGGCGTTGACGAGGTGACAATAATCTATCCTCGTGCCCAGGAAGAAATGCCGGCCAATCAGAGAGTCATAAAAGAAGCGGAGCAGGAGGGTGTTCAATTCCTCCTCATGGCTTCTCCGGTATGCATCCAGGAAAACGAAAATCATTCATTAAATGTTGAACTGATCCGGATGAGACTGGGTGAACCCAATGAGCGGGGCACCAGATTGCCGGAAGCTATTCCAGACTCAAGCAATAAGATTGAGGTGGATACGATTGTGTCCTCCCTGGGACTGATGGCCAGCGAAGAGTCGTTTTCCGGAGGAGAGCTGGAAGAGCAACTGGTCCTTTCTCCGAAAAATACCATCAAAGCCTCACCCCGTGATTCTCTGACCAGTGTGTCCGGAGTCTTTGCCGCAGGTGATGCGGTCAATGGTCCCCGTACTGTCATTCAAGCCGTAGTTTCGGCTCGCAGGGCTGCTGAAAATATACACGCCTTTGTCATGGATGAAGCCAAATCTCCGGCAGAAAGCCGTTTCAACTTTACCCGAGGCAAGTCCTTTGATGATGTCAGGTTAAGTAACTTTGACGGTATTAATATCAAACTGCGGGAAAAAATGCCGGGCAGACCGCCTGAAATCGCGGTTCAGGATTTTGACGAAGTGAATCTCGGTTATACCGAGAAACAGGCAATAAGGGAAGCCGAGCGTTGTCTTTCCTGTGGCTGTACAGCCTTTGATCGTTGCAACCTCAAACCCCTTGATATCGATTACGGGGTTAATATCATTAAAACTGGCATGGGCACAAAGCCTGTGTATCAGAAGGATGATTCCCATCCCAATATATCGGTCGATCTGAACAAGTGTATTTTCTGCCAGCGCTGCATGAACAGCTGTGAATATGATGCCATTGAGATCAGCAGCGGTGCATTGGCTGAAAACGGTATTCCACTGGATTTAAAGCTGACTTTTAAGGATAACTGTGTCTCCTGCGGCAAATGCGTGGATAACTGCTCCACCGGTGCTTTGAACAAGAAAGACTTTCTTGTTCCTGTCGTCAGTGAAAGCGTGCGCGAGGTTCGATCCACCTGTCCTTATTGCGGCGCAGGCTGTCAAATCATCCTTCACGTCAAGGGCGGAACCATCATAGAGGTCACTGCTGATCCCGATCAGGCGCCCAACTATGGAGCTCTCTGTGTAAAGGGACGCTTCGGCTTTAACTTTATTCAGCATAAGGATCGGTTGACAAAGCCTCTGATTCGCAGAAATGATCAGTTGGTTGAAACAACCTGGGATGAAGCCCTTCAGGTTGTCGCCAAGAACTTTTTTGATCTGAAGGCCATGTACGGGCCAATTTCTATTGCCGGATTTTCCTGTGCCCGTGCAACCAATGAAGAAAATTTTCTCATGCAGAAATTCATGAGAACGGCTATCGGCACTAATAATATTGATCATTGCGCTCGTCTCTGACACGCTCCCACGGTGGCCAGTCTGGCCATCTCCTTCGGAAGCGGCGCCATGACCAACTCAATTGGTGATATTGGTCAGTCTGATGTAATTTTCATGATCGGCTCCAATGCCGATACCGGACACCCCACCATCGGCTTACGTTTGCACCAGGCCGTCGCCAGAGGCGCCAAACTGATTGTGGTCGACCCTCGTGGAACTGATTTTGCCAACCAGGCCGATCTCTGGCTCAGGATCAAACCGGGCACGGATGTGGCTCTGTTAAATGGTCTCTGTCATATTATTTTTGAAGAAGGTCTCTGGGATAAAGATTTTGTCAAGGAGAGAACGGAAAATTTCGAAGAGCTTGAGAGCGTCACAAAAAAATACACTCCGTCTTATGTCTCTGAAATAACAGGAATACCCGAGAATCAGCTTTTTGAAGCAGCCAGGCTTTATGCCAGTGCCGGCAAGAAATCAGCCATTTATTATGGTATGGGACTTGCCCATCACGCTTCCGGCACGGACAATGTAAAGTCCATTGCCAATCTGTCCATGCTCTGCGGAAAACTTGGAGTTGCCGGTGGCGGCGTTAATCCACTGCGCGGTCAGAACAATGTTCAGGGCGCCTGTGACATGGGGGCGCTCTTTAACACCCTGCCGGGCTATTCTGGATTGACCAATGATGAAGTTTTTGCCAAATATGAAAAACTCTGGAAAGTAAGATTGCCCCGGAGACCCGGAAAACCGGCTACTGAAGTCTGGGATGATATCCTTGATGGCAATATCAGGGGACTGTATGTCTTTGGCGAGGATCCTGTTCTTGCCGACCCCAATGCCGGCCATGCCATAAAGGC
>JAGHCC010000036.1 GCA_021160685.1 Desulfobulbaceae bacterium
ATCCCGTTCCGTGAAAATATCTTTTCCCATACCGTAACTGACCGCCATGCAACCGCCGCAAACCGGTCGGATGGAGCAGTCATTGCAGGCCTGGGAACCAGCCCGGTAACGGCGAGCCGATTCCGAGTGATAAATCTGCGCCAGATTCTGCTTAAAAATATTACCCATGGGCGAGGGAAATTTACGGCAGGCATGAACTTCACCGTCCGGCAGCAGGGAGACAAAGTTAAAGGCCGCACCACAGCCATATCCGGCACAGCCTCCGAAAACCGGCTTGCCGTCTTCCTCCAGGACAATGTTCAGCAGACTGTCCTTTCTGGCAATCACCGGGTTGTTTTCCGCAACTTTAAGATAGCTCCGGAGAAAGGCGGGATAGTTTTCAATTGAGGCGGAAACCAGGTCAGCCCCTTCACCAACCAGGGAGAGCCGGTTAAAGGTAAAAAGATCGGTCCGCCCCCGGAGCAGTTCCGCAAGATCCAAAACCTGATCCATGTTGGCCCGTGTCAGGGTCAGCATCACCATGGAGTAGATCTCCCGATTCCGCAGCAGATCAAGAAACTCAAAAATCCGCTCAAAATGACCTTTACCGCGAATATAATCATTATGTTCCTGTAATCCCTCCAGACTCACCTGATAAAATCCCGGCTTCTGAATGGCGAGCAGCTCATCAATGCGATGTGCGGGCATGGGATTACCAAGAATCGCCGTTAAAAAACCTCGTTCAGCTGCCTGGCGATACACCTCATTGAAATGGGGGTAAAGCAGGGGGTTGCCGCCGGTAAATGAAATCTGGCCGTAAACATGATGTTGCTGACAGAATTCATACAGGTCGTCCAGGATACGGACAGCATCATCTAGCTGCAGGGGAGAGCGGTCGCTCCGGTCATAACAATGTCTGCAATGCAGATCGCAGACCTGGGTGACATGCCATTGCAGGGTAAAGACCGGTGAGACAAGATACTTTTCAGCGGAAATGATGCCGCGCGGGAATTCCGGCGATCGGGCAATAAGTGAAGGAGGCGCCAGCAGAAGGCCCCTGGAGGTAGCCCGGTAAAGAACATCATCAATCGCGCCCATGGAAACCTGGCCAGTCAATGCCGCCTCTTGCGTAGAAATCTCTTCGCTGACGATTTTCAGGGCCAACAGATCCTGGTTCGTGGCGGTCTCCATCTTAATTCCGGCATCAGCCTTCTTCCAGACCAGGACAAATCCATCTTCCTGTTGGGGAATGATTTTCGAATCATCGAAACATTCCACCAGATGATTCCAGGAAACAGGCAGCAACTCCAGGGCCGGGTTAACGGTTAATTCCGTTAGCCGTGCCAGTGGTGAAGCCGGTTGATTCAGCAGCGTGTGGCGAGCCCACTCAATCCTGGCCAGATCAGCGAGGTACGGATATTTCCGGTGAATTTGCGGATCATCCCGCAGCAGATCCGGCAGAGCCGAAGCCTCAGAAAGTAAATTCTCAATTCCCGGCATATCGGCCAGCAAAGCACAGCTGACCGGATATATTGATTTTATCGTGGCAGAAGTAATCAAAAAACATCCTTTTTTCAGAATCAGGAAACGCAACTATTCAGCGTGGAACGCAAAAAGCCGGTAACCTGACTTGGCCACCGGCTTTTTGCATGTTCGTGCAGACTGCACGATTATTTTGTTCCGCCTCAGCCGCTCTGGCCATGGTCTTTTTCTTTATCATCATTGTCGTCGGGAGTGCTACCTGCACTCTCTGGTTGACCACCTCAACCACTCTGGCCGTGATCTTTTTCATGCTCCGCATCATCTTCTACAGTGCTTCCAGCACTGTCAGGATGACCGCCTCAGCCACTACTTGCTGCTGGTTTTTCGACTTCAGTGCTACCTGCACTGGGTTCCGCGCCTCAACCGCTGCCGCTGGCATGCGCTCCAGGCAAAGAAATGCCGCCGGTACTGATCAGACCGGCAATACCCAGGCTGGCAAGCAATTTCTTCAGATCCTTGCTTTCCATAACGACCTCCTTGGGATGAAATGAGTGACAAGAGGCTCCTTTAAAAAATCAACTTTTAAAGATGCCTGCCAAGAATCAGAAAAACCGATGGATCATCGATCTCTGATAGACGAACTATATCAATCGTTTGTCGGATGTCAAGAAAACAGGCAGGAGCAATAAAAAAAATTATTTTTCTTTTCGTGTCCGCACCCTGGCCATAATTTTTTTGACCATGATGGGAAAAAGGCCGAGAATGACAAACGAGGCAATCAGGCCGGGAGAAAGGATGCTGGCGACAGAATCAATCTTGGCAATCTCCTTGCCGGCATTAACATAGACAATGGTGCCGGGCAACATACCGAACTGAGAGACCAGATAGAACTTCAACAGGGGCAAACGGGTAAGACCCATGACCAGATTGATGATAAAAAATGGAAAAACAGGCACCAGCCTCAGGCTGAACAGATAAAAGCCACCCTCCCTGGCAATCCCCTCATTGACGGTTTTCAGTCTGTCTCCAAATTTGCCCTGCACCCATTCCCGCAGGAGAAATCTGGAAACAAGACAGGCCAGGGTAGCGCCGATAGTGCTGGCAAAGGAAACAATAATGGTTCCGGTCAGCAGGCCGAACATCCCTCCCCCGGCCAGGGTCATGATTGCCGCTCCAGGCAGGGAAAGAGCCGTCACAATAATATAGATCATCATGTAGGAGGCGATCACTGTCAACCGGTTGGCTGCGTATAATTCGGCAAAACGGGCCTGAGACTCCTTGAGATAACTCAAGGTGAGATACTGCTCCCAGCCCATAACCTGAAACATCGTAATCAGGCCGATGATTGCTGCAACGATCATTCCTTTCTGAAGCAGATTTTTATTCATACGCTGTCCTGACGTTTCATCTGCTTATGGCACGGAACACCTTCGCCTTTTCGCCCCGGATCTATGCCGCCTCAGAATGAGAACCGACTACAAATTCACGTTGAGGAAGAGGCCTGGACACGCCAGACCTCTTTCGTCTCAGTTATTTTTTCTTTTTTGTTCTTTTCTGTTTCTTGGTGGATTTATCCTTCTTTGTTTTCTTCTCCACCTTGGCTTTTTTCTTGGCCTTTTTTTCCTTCTTCTTGGCAGCCTTCTTTTCTTTTGCCTTGAGAGCCTTTTTCTTCGCTTTTTTCTCTTCTTCTTTTTTAGCTTTTGCCATTGTTTTTTTCTCCTTCTTAGACTTGATATTCTCACATGAGGCAGTGATCTCACCGGCTGCTTCTTTTTGCCGTTCTCCCGTGCCTGCCCCGCCTTCTAGCCTGTCCGATCGCACGTGGAAGAGAAGCCCGACCCACAATACCGACCAAGAACAACGCTATTTTTCTTTTTCTAAAAAAGGCCACCGCATATGTGACCTGCCCAAGGGTCAAGCCTGCTTGCTCCGATGCTTGGGTTTGTTTTAGTTTTCAGTATGCCTTCTCTCTCGTTGACGAAAGATTGTTTTGAACAATGTTTGATTGTTGCTCTAAAAAAAACAGTAACCATTAATTCTACTTTGAGAAGCACGAAGTTCTCACATAACAGCGGACAGGATATAATATCCGGCAACATGCTCAGGGACTGAAGCGATTTAGCCTGATCCCCAAAATAGAATTAACTACTAACAAGTGAGTAAAAATAAGCAGGAACCTTTGCCTCAAAGGTCATCTCCGCTTTTGTATGGGGATGTAATAGTGTTATAGAGGCCGCGTGAAGTGTCAGTCTCTTAATACCCTTTTCCTTTTTTCCATACATTTTATCTCCAGCTACGGGGCAACCTTTTTCTGAAAAATGAACCCGAATCTGATTTTTCCTCCCTGTAAGCAGATCTATTTCAAGCAGACTGTAGTTTTTCGATTCTTTCAGAACTTTATAGCCGGTCCTGGCAAGCTTCCCTTTTTTAGGATCATCAACAGAATACATTTTATGAATACTGTTTTCTGCAAGATATGAAGTAATTACGCCCTCTTTCTTCGATAATGTTCCATGCACTACGGCATAATACTTTTTTTCAAATCTCTGCCACTCACCCTGAAGATAACGCTTGGCTTTTTCATGTTTAGCAAAAACGATCACGCCGGAAGTATCTTTATCCAGACGATGAACGATAAATACCCGGTTTCTTGATTTCTGATTCCCTTTTCGCACATACTCATTCAAGAGATAATAAGCTGTATTTTCCCTCTCTTTATCATTAGCCACTGTTAAAAGACCCTTCACTTTATCCACAACCAGAATATCACGATCTTCATAAATAACAGCAAGCCCTTTGGGCTGATATCTTTTGGGGGGGCGTTTAAATTTTTTTTGACTTTCCCGCATAATATTCACGTAAGAATCCTGAACGGTTAAACTGTTCTTCCGTCAAGCAAAGCCCGCATTGCCTGTTTTCTCGCTTCATCCGCAAAGCTCGCCTCAATACTATTCAGCCCCAATTGTTTCGCTTGGTCTTTGGTCATATCAAGTGCCTGGGCCAGTGCTACAAAGTTCTCTGTCATATATCCCCCGAAATAAGCAGGGTCATCGGAGTTTACGGTTACACAGACACCCTTTTCCAACATTTCCAGAATAGTATGCTGTGACATGTCTTCGAACACGCATAATTTGGTATTAGATAAAGGGCAAACCGTCAGGGGCATTTTTGTTTCAACAAGATACGCCATCAATTTTGGATCATCAATTGAGTGGACCCCATGATCGATACGCGAGACCTTCAAATCATCAATAGCTGTCCAGACATACTCAGCCGGCCCTTCTTCGCCGGCATGGGCAACCGTTAGCAAATCGAACTCGCGGGCTTTGGCAAAAACTCGGCTGAATTTTTCAGGTGGGTGACCTTTTTCGGCACTATCTAACCCAACCCCTATAATCCGACCAAGAAATGGCTCAGCTTGCGTCAAAGTGGCAAAGGCGGCTTCTTCACTGAGATGACGCAGAAAACACATAATCAGCTTACTGGTGATGCCTAGCTGGTCTTCGCCGTCCTTTAAGGCCTTTGAAATGCCATTAATGACTGTTTCAAATGAGACTCCCCGGTCTGTGTGGGTTTGAGGGTCAAAGGATGGCTCGACATGGACCACATTTTGTTGATGGCACTTTTTGAGGTACGCCCAGGTCAAGTTATAAAAATCCTGTTCCACCTGAAGGACGTCAGCACCTTGATAATAGATATCTAAGAAATCTTGTAGATTGCTGAACTCATAGGCGCAGCGCACCTGCTCTACAGTTTCAAAAGGTAATTCGATGTTATTTCTCTGAGCCAGTTCAAAC
>JAGHCC010000473.1 GCA_021160685.1 Desulfobulbaceae bacterium
TGGCTCCGTCCAGGGTTCCGATGGTTAAGGCACCGTTCATGGCAAATTCCATATTACCGGTGCCGGATGCTTCTTTGCCGGCCAGGGAAATCTGTTCGGACAGGTCGGCCATGGGGTAGACGATCTGGCCTATTTTAACATTGTAGTTGGGCCGGAAAATTACCTTTATCCTGTCTTTGACATCCGGGTCTTTATTGACGACTTCAGCAACGGAAGTAATCAGCTTGATCATCAACTTGGCCATGAAATAGCCGGGTGCTGCCTTGCCGCCGAAGATAATTGTCCGGGGAACCATGTCAAAAGAGTGGTCGTTTTTCAGCCGCCAGTAGAGGCTGATCAATATCCAGGCCCAGTTCCTCCATGGCCTGCCTTGCCTGCTTCAGCACACCCAGGTTGAGCATGTTGTTGACCAGGTGCGGTCCTTCCAGGAACTCCGCTGAAAAATAGGCAACAACCCTGGTATCTTTTTTGAGATAGGTCTCAATGGAATGGATGTATTTATCGAGCAGCAGGCTGCGGATGGTATAGGCCAGGGCTGTGTAAAAGTCCTGCGGCGTTGCAGCCAGAAACGGTTTGCCGATATTATGGTACTTTTTTTTTCAAAGGCCTTTTTGATGGCGGCCGCAGTGATTTGTTGCCTGTTGTCAGCGTTCATATGTTTATCGGGAATGGAGGGCATTAAAAATCATGACCCCGGCTGCAAGCCAGTTGGTGTAGGCAAAAAGTTGCTTAAGGTGTCGGGGTTTTGTCTGCAGGGCAAACTTGCCGCCGATAATCCCTCCGACAATTGTGATACATGCAAGCGGGATGGCCCAGGAGGGATTGAAATCTCCTTGGGCGGCGTGTCCGATAAACCCCATGCAGGCAGTTGCCGCAATCAGGGATGAAGCTGTTCCGACAGCTGTATGCATCGAAACCCCGCAGGCCAGGACCATGAGCGGGACCAGGAACGATCCGCCTGAAACGCCGACCATGCCAGCGGCAAAGCCGGTGACGAGAGTGACCGGTACCGCAATCCACAGGTTAACGTGATATGTTTGATGTGCAGAATGAAGGGTAAGAGTTCCCCAATGTTGTTTCAAAGGTTCTGCCCCGGTGTTGTCGGCAAAGGGCAGAAGCATTATTGCTCCGGCTATGACCAGCATAACGGCAAAGATCAATTTTAACGAAAAATTGCTGAACAGGTGCGAATAATATCCCCCGGCAAGGGCTGACAGCGAAGCAAAGGTACCGATGACCAAGGCAAGCTTCCAAGAAACAGTCTTATTTTTATGAAAAATTACCATGGCTGCCACAGAGGCGGAAAAAAGAATAAACTGGCCGGTGGCTGCTGCCTGATGCATGGGGACAGCAGCCATTGCCAGGATGACAACATAAAAATTTCCCCCTCCTTTACCCACCATGGTCATGAGAACTGCCACAATGAAAATCATGATGGCAATGATAATAAAATTCATTGACAGCTCCGGTCAGGTGGCACTGTTGAGCGCTTTGCGGACTTTACCGGGCAGGACAGCCTCTGTGATGGCGGCATAACCCCCTGTAATAATACGAACATTGGTAAAATTCTGTGCAAGCAGCCAGGCATAGACAATGGCAGACCTGACATTGGCCGGACAGAATACACCGATGAGATCGCCATTGGGCAACTCACCGACACGTTCCGGTATTTCATTAACCGGTATATTGATGATCCGGATGTTGGGGAGATGCTGCATTCTGATTGCAAGGGATGCTGCTTCCTCTGAAGATCTGACATCCAAAAACACCGCATTATCCTGTTGAAAAAAAGCATCAGCTGCCATCTTGTGTTGCCCGGTTCCGAAAAAATCCAAGGTTAATTGCTGCAGTACTTTGTCCATGATAATCTCCAATGAACTATGAAATTTCGTTTACAGAATTCTTGTTACAGGAGTTTTGTTTTATTGCATTCCCCTGTGCAGCCAGCCATTAAAACGGCTCCGCCAGGTTTCCAGGGTAAAAAACAGCAGGGGCACCACCAGCAGGGTCAAAAAGGTGCCGACCAGCAGTCCGCCGATGGCGACCACGGCCATGGGCGAGAGGCGTTCAATGCCCACTGCCCATTCCAGAGCAATGGGAACCATGCCCACGGCCGAGGCACCGGCTGTCATCAGGATGGGCCGGGTTCTGTGGCGTACGGCATCGAGCAGGGCATCGCGCAGGCTTAAGCCCTGACTCATACCGACCTTGGTAAAGTCAACCAGCAGAATACCGTTGTTGACCACAATACCCATGAGCAGAATAAAGCCCATGAATGAGGGCATGCAGCCGTGCTTGCCGGCAAGCATCATGGCCCAGGACGCACCGATGATAGCCATGGGCAGGCTGATCATAATGGCCAGGGGGTCAAGAAAGGATTTAAAGGCAATGGCCAGCATCAGAAAGAGAAAGGCCAGGCCAAGGAGCAGGGATTTGCCCAGCCGGCCGAATGATTCATTCATCTGCTTGATCTCGCCCTCGTAACTGAGGGTATAGCCCCGGGGTATTTCCAGATCCGCCAGGGCCGCCTTGACGTTATCATGCAGGTGGGTGACCGCGATATCGCCACGGTAGCCCAGGATATCAATGGTGGGCAGTAGTCCCTGATGGGTTTCTGCGGTGGGTACAAAGGCGGTTTCCAGTCCGGCCATCGCAGTTAGGGGGATGTTTTTACCGTCCCGGGTGCGAATGGACAGGGCCTGGAGCTGCTCCCTGTCGGAGCGCTGGTCGAGTTGGTAACGCACCCGGATCGGAATGGGGTTTTCACCGGTGATACGCAGCAGGCCGCCTGGCATGCCGCCAATTGCCGCGGCAACCTGGTGGGCCACATCTTCTGCGGTCAGGCCGTACAGGCAGGCTTTTGCCGGATCAACATCAAGGTCGATTCTTTTGGACATGTCCTGCCAGGTTCGTTCGGTTCCGGTCAGTCCCCTGACGTTTTCCAGCCTGGCAAGTACCTTGTCGGCCAGTCTGTCCAGCACCGAGGTGTCCGGGCCGGTGATCATCACGTCCACGGTGGAACGGATGGAAGAGAGCGGCGTTGCCCCGAATACGTTGACATTGGAGGAGATAAGGCCGGGAATTTTTTTTAACCGTTGGCGAATCTCATTATTGATAGCATAAATGGTTTTATCGCGTTGAAA
>JAGHCC010000065.1 GCA_021160685.1 Desulfobulbaceae bacterium
CTGTTGATACTTTAAGGCAAGTTCTTTCATCTGGCTGGCGGAGAACAGCCTTTTTACGCTCACCTGATGTCTAGCTTTAGCCTCGTTCATCAAGGCCTGAAAAATTTCCCGTTCCACGCCCAGAGTCATGGCCCAGGTCTGCAGAAATCGCCGGTAATTGTCCCAGGCCAGGTATTCCTGACCCGTGCTCTGGGCAAAGCCCTCGACAATGTCCCTGTTCAATCCGACGTTAAGAATAGTGGCCATCATGCCTGGCATGGAAACGGCGGCGCCACTGCGTACTGAAACCAGCAGCGGTCTGTCCGGATCGCCATAAAGGCGGCCTGTCTTATCTTCAATCTGGGTTAAGGCCTGGCGGACCTGGCTCATGAACTCGTCACGGGCTTTGAAAAAATCCTTGACCACCGGCCAGCAGCGGAAAATCTCGGTAGTGATGATAAAACCAGGCGGCACCGGTTTATCATCATCGGCCAGCAGGGTCAAATTAAAGCCCTTATTGCCGAGGAGAATCAAATTATGGGTTTCAGGATTCCGCCGGTGCAGCAGATGAATAACCCTTTCCGGATTATAGGTCATCAGAAGGTCAAGGCGTTCTTCATCCAGCACTTTTATTTGCCCCTCCAGGGTCTGGTAGATCCTCGTGATAAAATTATCCAGATGCTGCAGGCCAAAAGTGGTGGCAATCAGGTCACGGAGAAAAGCCTCGGACAAACGATGAATACTGGCCTTGGTCGGCAGATCCACCACATCGTCGACAGGAACTTTCCCCTGCCCAAGGACTTCGGCCTGGTGCCAGAGATTACGGTATTTTGCCAGTAAATTTCTTGAACCGATCTGGGGAATGATAATAGAAAGATTATTCTGGTGGATATTGGTGTAATAGGCATAAATGACATCCTTGACCCCTTCTGAAAGACCGCGCAGAATGTCCAGATACTGGGTATAGGAAAACCGCCTGAGTTTCAGGGAACTTGACAGCAGCGAGACATAGGTCTGCAGCCTGCGGCTGGAAATACCGTCAATATTCAAGGCTCGCAGGTACAGCTTGAGACATTTGACGATGTCGATAAAAGTGGCCCGGGTGATAAAAGAAAGATTCACCGTGGAAGGCAACTTTTCCAGATAGATGTTGGCCAAGTTTTCCAGCCGAAAGGTCAGGCCCAGGGCATCAAATTTTTTCTCGCTGTAACGACCATAAACCGAGGGGATGTCCACGGCAATATGCCTCTTATGATAGATATCCTCCTGCACGGCAAAAACCTCGTCACTCTGGATAATATCCTTCAATTTCTCCAGTCCGCCGAGAAGGGCGCCAAGACATTGAAAGGTGTCACAGATCTCCAGGTCGGCCAGCAACTCCTCCATCTCCGGAAAGCCGGAGTTACTTGCCTGCTCAAGTTGCTGGCGAAACTGCTGCAGACCCAGGTTGTACTTCTGATCCAGCAGTTTGTACATCTTGACCAGCAGGGAAAAGCGGTTGACCTCGACCGGGTTCAGATCGGTTTGCTCAGCCAGAAATCGATCAATGCGCTGCTGGTCCCAGTCAAGCAGATCTTTCTCCGTAGTGATATTGGGCAGCGCAAAGGCCCTGTTGACCAACAGATTGAGATCATTGACAAAAATACCATCTGTCGCCACCTGAGCGAGGATCTCATCTGGCAGGTAATCCCGTAACTCCTCCTTGTCCCTGGTTTTCCAGAAGATGATAATGGCCCGGATAAAATCGACAATGAGGTTCGAGCTTTCCACATGGCTCTGCTTACGGAGAAAATGGATCAGAAGATCCTTTCGCTTGTGGATCTCGTCAATCTCGGTGGAGACATCGCGCAGCTTTCCTTCCGCGCCGATTTCGTTAAAGAAAACCGGCATGATTTTGGCAAACTGCTTCACCAGGTTATAGACCGGCTCAATGGGATGATTCAGAAGCCTGGTAATGTCACGCTGAAAGAGGTCGGTGTCCTTAACGCAGGTTCCGGAAAAATTGAGATTAATGATCAGGGCCGAGAACAGAATGGAACACCATTTGGGCTCCTGCATGATCATGTTCAGCCAGACGCGGATATTGGCCAGATGAGCTGGATTTGTTAAGGGCTGCCAATCCTCATCAACCCCGGCGACATTGGCAAACTGGAAACCGAAACGGACAACTTCAAAAAGAAAAGTCTCCACAAGCCTGCTGTTGCCGCGCTTGAAGACCTCGGTTCCCAGAACCTGAATGCATTGCATGGAGGTGTGGGGATATTTCCTGACATTGGCTTTTAAAAGATGCAGCGTGGTGAGCAAAAAAGATTTAATCTCTTCAAAGGTCTGGAGGCGAATCAGCTGTACCAGGCTGCGGTTGATTTCCCGCAGAGTCTCTTCGTGAATCAGGTAAAGCCCGGAGGTCCGCATGATCCGAAAGAGAAAAAGTAATTTCCGGTTCTCGGCAAACCGGTCCGCTTCCTCTTTTCCCTCGCCGGCTTCCTCTTTTTCCTGCCATTCAGCCAGTTTTTCCGGAATATCCTTGTACAGACGGACAAGATCCATATGGGAGGGCAAGGCGAGAATCTCCCCTAGCCGGTCGGGCGATGTTTCAATATCAATTTTTCCAAGCGTGTCCAGATGGGCCGCAAGCTGCTCATGGGAAACCGCATGGAAGAGTTTGCCGGACTGCCAGTTCCGGCACATATCGCTGCATTGGGCAAGAAACCAGGGCAGGGGATCCTCTTCCCCCAGCCAGTATTCGTAATTCAGAGTCAGCACCCGCTGCATGAGACATCCCACAGGCCGCAGATCATAGGCCTGACCTTCCTCCTCACTATAGCTCAAAAGAAAGGTGGCAATTTTCTTCATGGGATGACGGCCCTGCACCATAAATATAATGGTTTGATCATCAAGACCGCGCAATTTTTCAAAACAGGCGGCATGGGCAGACTCAAAACGCGGCAGGGATTTTGGCTCCTGGATTACGCTCTTGGCAAGATAGGCAAGAAGCGATTCCATGGTCAGGGCCAGCAGGGTATGATTTTTACCGGCTTCTTGCAGGGCCTGAAAAAAAATATCAGTAAAACGGCTGAAGGCCTCGGCGCCCTGGGGATGACGGTGATACAATGCCGCGTTTTTCAGGACAAATGTCCGCAGTCTGGGAACAATCATGTTCCAGTTTCGGAAGGGATGATAAATCTCATAGAGCAACTCTTCGATCGAGTTGCGAATTCCCTTCATATCCTGGACAATCTCGACGAGAATCTCCATGGCGGGATCAACGATGACCTCGTTAACCGCGGTTTCCTCAAGATTTGCCTTCAGGGCATCTGATTGGATGGGGGGCATGGCTTTTTTTGTTGGATTTGTTTTACTGGTTTTACTAGTTGAATTGGTTAGATTGGTTAAACTGGTTGAAGAACTATTTAAACAAATCAAACCAGTAAAACCAATCTAACTGATCCAACTACAGCGGTTTCTGGCTTTCCATGAACAGGATCAGATCCAACATCCGGTTGGAATAACCCCATTCATTATCATACCAGGTCATGATTTTGACCATATTGCCGATCACCTTGGTGGACATGGCGTCAACCACCGAGGAGTGAGGGTTGCCCTGGTAATCGATGGAAACCAGGGGCTCGTCCGAGTAGCCGAGAAAGCGGTCAGCGGCGTCTTTCAAGGCCTGATTCACTTCCGGAACCGTGGTTTCCTGCTCCACTTCGATAACCATGTCCACCAGGGAAACATTAGGTGTCGGCACCCGGACGGACAGGCCGTCGAATTTTCCTTTCAGCTCCGGAATAACCAGAGAAACTGCGGCGGCAGCCCCTGTCCCGGTCGGGATCATTGAAAGGGCGGCAGCCCTGGCCCGGCGCAGATCAGAGTGGGGAAAGTCAAGAAGGCACTGATCATTTGTATAGGCATGAATCGTTGTCATCAGACCCTTTTTTATGCCGAAACGATCCAGAATAACCTTGGCAACCGGGGCCAGGCAGTTAGTGGTACAGGAGGCATTTGAAACAATATGGTCCGTGCTTGGATCATACTCATGCTCATTGACACCCATGACAATGGTTCTGATTTTGCCCTTGGCCGGCGCGGAAATCACTACTTTTTTGGCGCCGGCATCAAGATGAGCACCGGCACTTTCAACGTCGCGGAACAGTCCGGTTGACTCAATAACATAATCCACGCCGATACTGCCCCAGGGAATCTCGGCTGGATTGCGGTGATTGAAAATCGCGATATGACGCCCATCAACGACAATACCCTTTTCGTCTGCCTTCACATCCCGCTCATAAACGCCCATAACAGAATCATATTTGAGCAGATGAGCCAATGTTTCATTGTTGGTGAGGTCATTGATAACCACGATCTCGATATCCGCAAATGTTTCATCCTTATCAATCGCCCTAAAAATATTTCTGCCGATCCGTCCAAATCCGTTGATTCCAACCTTTACCGTCATAACCTGCCTCCCATTTTATTTCGTTTATTTTTTTGTTCAATTTAATTCAGCCTGCTCGACTTCTTCCTTATGCCGTAACGTGATCTTGATCTGAGAAATCCTGCGCAAAGCCTCGTCACATTTCGGGTTGATCTCCAAGGCAGCGGAATAGGCCATGAGCGCC
>JAGHCC010000399.1 GCA_021160685.1 Desulfobulbaceae bacterium
CCTGATAACTTTACCACCCGGACCGATAAGATCACGAATTTTATCGGGATTGATCTGCATGGAAAAAATCTTGGGGGCATGTTCCGGAACATCTTTTCTAGGAAGGACAAGGGCTTCGGCCATTTTTCCCAGGATGTGCATTCGTCCTGCCTTGGCCTGTTCAAGCGCCGCCTGCATAATCTCCCGGGTCACACCCTTAATCTTGATATCCATCTGCAGGGCGGTGATACCGTCTTCGCTGCCGCAGACCTTGAAATCCATATCCCCGAGATGATCCTCATCACCAAGAATATCGGAAAGAATGACGACCTCGTCGCCTTCCTTGATAAGTACCATGGCTATAGCGGAAACCGGTTTTTTGATCGGCACACCGGCATCCATCAGGGCCAAGCTGCCACCGCAGACCGATGCCATGGAGGATGAACCGTTCGACTCCATGATGTCAGAGACGATACGGATAGTGTAAGGAAAGGTCTCCCTGTCGGGAAGGACTGCTTGCAAAGCTCTGCTGGCCAGAGCACCATGACCGATGTCGCGCCTGCTGGGACCGCGCATGAAGCGCGCTTCGCCAACACAGAACGGAGGAAAATTATAATGAAGCATAAATGGACGAAAATTCATCCCATCCAGCGTTTCCACCCGTTGCTCATCATCACCGCTTCCCAAAGTAGCCGTCACCAGAGCCTGGGTCTCTCCCCTGGTGAACAGGGTGGAACCATGGGCCCGGGGGAGAAGTGCCACCTCGCAGGTAATATCGCGAATCTCATCAAATGTGCGGCCGCCGATCCTCTTCTTGCTGACGACAATCATCTCCCGCATCATGGTCTTCTGCAGATCATGAAGGATATTTTTAATCTCGGAACTCCGCTCTGCGGCTTCCTCTTCAAGTTCGGCGAGAATCTGATCCTCCAGCTGATAATAACGTGCCGCCCTTTCCATTTTGTCAGCAATGGCAATCACGTCCTTCATAGGTTCCACGGCACAATCAGAGACCTTGTTGAACAAATCTTCATCCACCACCGGCAGACTGACTACCATCTTGTCCTTTCCGAGTTCGGCCTGCAGCTCTTCCTGCATATCCAGCAGAGGCTGCAATCCTTCGAGACCGAAATAAAGCCCATCAAGGACTACCTGCTCCCCAAGACCGTCAAGACCGCCCTCAACCATGACAATACCGTTTCTGCTACCGCCGACAATAATATCCATCTCCGACTCTTCCAACTGATCTTTGGTCGGATTCAAAACATAAGCGCCATCAATATAACCAACCCGCACCCCGGCGATAGGTCCCTGAAAAGGAATCTGCGACAGGGAAAGAGCCGTGGAGGCGCCGATCATGGCCAGCATGTCGGGATCATTCTGTTTATCCGCCGAAAGAACAGTGGCAACAACCTGGGTTTCATGCTGGTAACCGTCGGCAAACAAAGGCCGCAGGGGCCGGTCAATCAGCCGGGCCGTCAAAGTCTCCTTTTCAGTGGGCCGACCAATTTCGCGCCGGAAAAAACTGCCGGGAATCCGACCAACTGCGTAAAACCGTTCCTGATATTCAACGGTCAGCGGCAGAAAATCAACATTTTCTCTCGCCTTCCTGGCCGCAACCGCTGTCACCAGCACCACAGTACCGCCATAGGTGACCACAACAGAACCATTCGCCTGTTTGGCCATCTTTCCCGTTTCAATGGTCAGGGTACGACCGCCTAATTCTACTTCAACTTTTTTATACATCTATTCTCCAACGATATCTCACGGCTTGCCGTACAAAACAGCACAAAATCCAAAGATATATGAATTGTAATGATCTCGCAGAGAGCGAGCCTGTGAGACCTGCAAAAATATCCGGCCAGCCAATTTGAAGACTGAGAGAATAAAAGGGAAAAAAACCTATTAGCCCTTAAAACTCACCCGAAAAACTAAAATTTCTTCAGCACCTCAAAAGAGACAAGCCGTCACGAAATTACTTTTGTCCAAAACAAGACAACAAAAAAATTCCGCAACAACAAACAATCTCTCAAGATACTAAAAATACATCAAATCTATTTTCTAATACCCAGCTGCTCAATGACAGTCCGGTAGCGATCAATACTTTTTCCTTTAAGATATTTCAGCAGTCTTCTCCGCTGCCCGACCATCTTCAAAAGCCCGCGACGGGAATGATGATCCTTTTTATGAACCTTGAAATGTTCAGTCAGATAAGTAATCCTGGCGCTGAGAAGGGCAATCTGCACTTCCGGTGATCCGGTATCGGTATCATGGGTATGAAAATCACCGATGATTTCATTTTTTTGTTCCGCATTTAATGACAAAATAAACCTCCTGATCCGCCAAAGGCGGCAAATTTAAAAATTTTCTCTTCTTACTTCACTCCGTTGACCTACTCTTCTCCCTTTAGAAAAAAGGAGACCTTTATGGGTAAATCGTTAAGTCAACGGCGTTTCATTCTAACTTATTGGTTCAGTCTTCTGCATCAAGCTCCCTTAAAACCTGTTCTATCGGCAACATATGCTCACGCAGAATAACTCCAGCCAAATCCTTATCTTCCAGATCCTGTCCGGAAACAGCATGACTGACCTTGAAATTTCCGCATCGTAGCCGTCTGAGAGCGATAAGATGGGCGCCGCAGCCAAACTCTTCTCCGATATCCGCCGCCAATGTCCGAATATATGTTCCCTTCCCGCAGATGACCCGGATATCCAGGGTGTCCCCTTCACTTCCCAGGCAGCTAATCTCCCGGATAACAACCTTTCTCGGCTCCTTGACAACCTTGATGCCTTTGCGGGCATAGTAATAAAGGGGCTTTCCCTTATGCTTGAGTGCGGAATATTGCGGTGGGGTCTGCATCGTCTCACCGATAAATCCGGCCAGGGTTCGGTCAATACGATCGCGGGAGAGCCTGGGAACCGCACGCTGGCGGATCACTTTTCCCTCAATATCCTGACTGTCCGTCTCTACCCCAAGGCGCATTCTGGCCTCATACTCTTTTTCTCCGTCCATGAACCGAAAAATCTGCTTGGTTGCCGGCCGGCCGACACAGATAACCAACAAACCTGAGGCAAAGGGATCAAGAGTTCCGGCATGACCCACCTTTTTGACTCCCAAGGCTCTTCTTACCCGCTGGACCATCTGAAATGAAGTGGGCCCCACAGGTTTATCGACCAAAATAACACCGTCGGACAAAAAACGAACCCTCCACTACTCCATCAAATTTCACACCACAGCAACAAGTTCCTGCAGCAACATCTCTCTCACTTCGTCAATCCCGGTATCAACCATTTTAAACCCGGCAGCATTACGATGCCCCCCACCGCCGAACCCGACAGCAACCCGAGCCACATCACATTCTCCCTTGGAACGGAGACTGACACCAATCAGACCGGTCTGGATTTCCTTGATAAAAACAGCAACCTTCACCGTACTCAGGGAACGGGGATAATTGATAAACAACTCAGTATCCTCGCCGCTGGTTCCTGTCTGATCAAACATGGCGCGACTGACATGGATCATGGCAATCCGTTCGTCCGCATACAATTCCAGGGTCTGCAGTACAAACTGCAGCAGTTGCAAGCGGCCCCTGGTAAAATTATCAAAAAGACGGCCCGCAACATCGGACGGGCTGACTCCACTGGCAACCAGCTCTCCAGCAATCCGGAAAGTGTCCGCAGTGGTGGAAGAATAATTAAAAGAGCCGCTATCCGCAACTATTGCTGCATACAGACAATAGGCGGCATTCCGGGAAAGTTCCACTCCCAAAGCCTTGGCCAAATCAAAAACCATTTCAGCTGTGGCGGCTCTATGGGCCTCAACCCAGCTCAAATCACCAAATTCTTTGTGCCCGGCATGATGATCCAGAACAATAAAAGGATGAACCGTCAACAGCGCGTCCACCTCTTTGCCAAGTCGGTACTTATCACCGCAATCAAGGGCAATCGCGCAATCAAAGTTGCGCAAATCCGGCAAGGATGTCTGCAGCTGGTCGCTACCTGGCAAAAAATCTAAAAGATGTGATACAGGCTCCTCACTGTAAAGATAGATCTTTTTGCCGAGCGAGGTTAAAATTTTTCCCAAGGCTAGCTGCGAGCCAAGGGCATCGGCATCAGGAAAAATATGCGTAGCCACAAGAATTTTCCGTGACTCCCCGATCACACGAAGTATTTCAGTCAGTTGTCGTTCCATTCTCTCCTGCAATCTCCTGAAAGAGTTGATCCATCCTCTCTCGCTTGGCATGAGCAGGATCGTAGAGAAAAAGAAGTTCAGGAACATAACGCATATTGAGCACCCGGGCCAGATGACTCCGGATAAACCCCTTGGCACTGACCAGTCCCTTCTCTGATTTCTTAACTAATTTCTCGTCACAGACAAAGTATATTCTGGCCCGGCGCAAATCGTCCGTCATGACCACCTCGGTAATGGTCACATAAAGCAACCGGGGATCCTTTATCTTGAATAAAAGCAACATGGCAATCTCATTTCGGATGAGATCTCCGACCCGAATCGGCCTCCGCTTCGGCTCCGGCCTTAAACCGGCGGGCAGAAGAAAGCCTGCTTTTCCTTTTTTTGCCGCCATTTTTTTATACCATTTCCCTCAGCCGATCAATACTCTTTTCCGTCACCCATTATAACTCGGCGGCTATCTCCTCAAAAATAAAAGCCTCAATGCGGTCACCGATCTTAATATCATTGTAATTCTCAATACCGATACCACACTCATAACCGGACTGCACTTCCCTGACATCGTCCTTGAACCTTCTCAACGACCCTATCTCACCGGTAAAAACAACGACTCCGTCGCGGAGCAAACGAACCTTGGCTTTACGGGTAATGCTGCCATCGTTCACGAAACAGCCGGCAATGGTGCCCACTTTTGGAACATGAAAGGTTTCCCGAACCTCGGCGCCGCCGATCACTTTTTCCACGAAAACAGGTTCCAGCAATCCGGTCATGGCCTTCTTGATATCGTCAAGGGCATGATAAATGACATCGTAAAAACGCAGATCAACCCCTTCATTTTTGGCCATTTCCTGGACTTTGACAGGAGGTCGCACATTAAAGCCGATAATCAAGGCATCGGAAGCTGAGGCCAACAGAATATCCGACTCGATAATTGTGCCTGTTCCTTCATGAAGAATTTTCACCTTGACCTCATCCGTACTGAGTTTTTCCAAGGCCTTGCCAAATGCCTCCAAAGTCCCCTGTACATCGGCCCGTAAAAGAACACGAAGTTCCTTGATCTTCCCTTCCTGAAGTTTTTCAAACAGGTTATCCAGAGAAATCTTTGTAGTACTGGCCAACTCAATCTCACGATTTTTCAGCTGACGACTGGCACTGACATTTTTTGCCATCTTATCGTCGGATACCACAACAAATTCATCACCAGCCCGAGGAACCCCGCCCAAGCCCTGAATTTCCACGGGAGTGGAGGGGGTGGCCTCTTTAATTTTTTCGCCCTTGTCATTGGTCAGGGAACGCACCTTACCGGCGAAATTCCCGACGACAAAAGATTCTCCAAGATGCAGAGTGCCGTGCTGGATGAGCACGGTAGCCACGGCTCCCCTGCCCTTATGAAGCTGGGCCTCAATCACCGTACCTTTAGCCTTACGATTCGGGTCCGCCTTCAACTCGAGAATCTCGGTCTGGAGAAGAATATTTTCTACCAGCCCATCAATCCCGATACCCTTCTTGGCCGATGTCTCACAGAAAATGACATCTCCACCCCACTCTTCCGGCACGAGATCTAATTCAGCCAGCTCCCGCTGTACCCGGGCCGGATCTGCGTCTTCCTTGTCAATTTTATTCACGGCCACAAGAATCGGCACTTCAGCGGCCCTGGCATGGTTGATCGCCTCCCTTGTCTGGTCCATCACACCATCATCGGCCGCCACAACAAGAACAACCACATCCGTCACCTTGGCCCCCCGAGAACGCATTTCCGTGAAGGCCGCGTGCCCCGGTGTATCGAGAAAGACAAGATCACCCTTAGGTGAACGTACATAATGGGCGCCAATATGCTGAGTAATACCGCCTGCCTCGCCGGCCGCCACATCAGTATTTCGTATCGCATCGAGAATGGAGGTCTTACCATGATCAACATGCCCCATGACCGTAACCACCGGAGGGCGCGGCAGTTCCTCACCGCCGCCCTCGGCCTCATCGAGATTCATGACGATCAACTCCTCAGTGACACCCTGCTCCACTTCATAGCCAAAA
>JAGHCC010000203.1 GCA_021160685.1 Desulfobulbaceae bacterium
TCCACCGAGACCGCCCGAATCGCCCTGGCCATGCCAACGTTGACGATCCTGATGATTCCAAGAGCGGCCTGGGCCTTTTCCATGTCGAGGCGGTCGGCCAGCTCCGCCATGCAGCGTTCCACGGCTTCATTGTCCAGGATCATACGCCCGCCAAGGAAACGCTCAGGCAACAGACGGCCCAGGAAAAGATTGGCGTCGGTTACCGTGATATCCGTTCCCTTGCCGTAACAGACCGGACCGGGATCAGCGCCGGCGCTTTCAGGGCCGACATGGAGCAGGCCGCCTTGGTCAATTCTGGCGATTGAACCGCCGCCAGCTCCCACGGTATGAATGTCCATGACCTGAATCCCCACCGGGTAGCCGTCTATCTGATACTCTCGTGTCAATGTCGGCCCGCCGTCGCAAAGGGACACATCCGTGGAGGTGCCCCCCATGTCAAAGGTGATGATTTTATCAATGGCCATTTCCCGGGCCAGGTGAAAAGCTCCTTGAACGCCGCCGGCCGGGCCGGACAGCACCGTATGAACGGCTCTTTTTTCAATGAAACGGACCGGCAGCACAGACCCGTTTGACTGTTGCACGGAAAGAGAGGCCGTTGTCAGATTATCGTTTAAGCGATGAATGTAGGAGGAGATCACCGGCGCAAGATAGGCGTTGATCAGTGTCGTCACCAGACGCTCATATTCACGGAATTCCGGCAACAATTCCGAAGACAGGGTTACGGGCAATCCCAGGGGGATAAGCTCGTCCCTGATCCGTTTTTCATGATCCGGGTTGGCATAGGAATGGAGGAAACAGACGGCAACAGACTCAATTTCAAGAGAGCGGCAGATGCGTCTTAGCCTTTTGCCGACGCTTGTGCCCAGGGGAGTCTGAACAGTACCGTCCCACAGTACCCTTTCTTTGACCCCGACAATATTTTTCCGTGGGATGATCTCAACCGGACGTTCCACGTTCAAATCATAAAGACTCGGTCGATTCTGCCGGCCGATGGTCAAGATATCCTCAAAGCCATGGGTGGTGACGAGCAGGGTTTTCGCCCCCTTTCTTTCCAGGAAGCTGTTTGTCCCCACCGTGGTGCCGTGAATGATCTCAAATTTTGAAGGAAGCTCAGTAAAAAAATGGCTTAATCCTTTGAGGATGGCCCGACTTGGATCATCCGGGGTTGAGGATATTTTGAAGGTTTGAATTGCCTCACTGGTCTGGAGAAAAAAATCGGTAAAGGTGCCGCCCGTGTCGATTCCAAGTTTGAGAAGGGAATGATGTGATTTTAAGGATGGCATAGGGTGTCAGAAGGCAGGAGTCAGACGTTGATGGAGGAGATTTTATCCTTTCACATCATTAATTTTAGTGAGTATTTCATCAATTTCTTGCTGCAGCTTGCTGACAGCAGGGAGTAATTGTCTGGCCTTGCGTAAATGAAAGATTGCGGTATTAAAATTCCCATCACAAAAATAATATTTTCCCAGGTAAAAATGGGCATCGCCCTTATCGCCGTAACCGGAGAAAATCTCGGCAATCTGATAATAGAGGCCGGGATAATCCGGAATCACGCTCGACAGTTGATCGTAGAGGATAAAGGCTCTCTCTGTATTACCTGTTTTCTGCAGAGTTTTTGCCAGATGAAAGGAATTATACCAATTTCCCGGTTCTTGATTACGCACCTCCTGAAAATGAGACAGGGCATGATCGAAATTTCCCTGTTGAAAATCTATGACGCCCAGATCCGTCAGCAAAATCGGTTTATCCGGAAAAAATTGAATCACTTTCAGTAAATTTTCTCTGGCCCTGTCAAACTCGTTATTCATCAAATAAGCCTGAGACAGACCATAATGGGCCATGATCTTTTCAGTTACATTCTCGCTTGTACGGAGGATTTTCCGATAGCGCGGAAAAAGCTTCATGGGATTTTCCGTCAGACTGAAAACTCTACCCTGAATACGGTTGAAGGCGAATTGATCGGTCATCATGTATTCAATAGCGGGATTCTGGACAATCAGATCCTCGACATATCCCATTCTGACCTGGGGCTCAGGATGACTCAAAAGGTAAGGGGGCGGTCTGCCCATGCTGATTTTGCTGATCCTGTACATTTTTTTGAGCATGGACACCATGTCTTCCGGGTTGCGTTTATTGGCAACCATGGATTTATACCCTACACGATCCGCCTCCTCCTCATCCTGGCGACTGAATGTCAGGCTCATGGAGGTTCCGGTTGCCATGCCGCCGGTGATCAGGGCCTGGGAAAGAGCACCGCCGCCCATAAGTACACCGGCAAGCATAAGGGCCACGGTGCTGGCATTAATTTTAGAGGACTTGCCGATACGATCGGCAATATGGCGGCACGAGACATGACCGCACTCATGGGCGACAACACTGAAGAGCTCCCCTTCATTATCCATTTTCTTTAGCAGACCGGAATGAATAAACACAAGGCCGGAAGGGGCGGCAAAGGCATTAAAAGCCTTATCAGCGATCATGTAAAAATGGTAATGAAAGTACTGAGAACCAGTCACCGACAGGACTTCATCGCCTATGTCATTGATATACTGAGAAATGTCCGGATCATCAAGCAACCTGAATTGCAGACGGATAACAGTAAGCAATTTTTCGCCATATTCACGCTCCTCCCCCACTGAAAAGGCCCGCACCAATCCATTGCCACCCAAAAAGGTGAACTCTGAAAAGAGAAAGAAAAAGAGAATTGTCAAGCTGATGCAGCGTTTTAGTCGCATTGGTTGAACTGGTCTGGTTGGTTTGATTGGTTTCGCTGGTTGAACTGGCTAAAAACTCATCAAACCAGTTTAACCAATAAAACTAATTTAACAAGTTGAACAAACAAAATTAATAATACTGTTATAATGAGACAATCACTTTTTTAAAATTGTTCTCTATTTATCCTGTCGTCTTGCATTCCTCAAGAAATACGGTATAGAGTTCTCATGCTCAGAGAATTAAAAATATCCAACCTGGCCCTGATTGAGGAGCTTCATCTCAATTTCAGTGAAGGACTTATTGTCCTTACCGGTGAAACCGGCGCTGGAAAATCCATTGTCCTCCAGGCCATTCACCTGCTGTCAGGCGGAAAGGCCTCGGCGACCTGGATTCGCAGTGGGGCAGAGCAGGCAATAATTGAGGCTCTTTTTGAAATCAGCCCGGGCCACTCACAACTTCTTAACCTGCTTCGGGAGAAGGGTTTTGACAGCGATGGTGAAATCATCATCAAACGTATTCTGTCTGCCAAGGGCAGGAGCCGTTTTTACCTGAACGGCAGCCTGTCGACAGCTCGGCTGATCAGTGAAATCTGCGAAAATCTCCTTAACGTTGCCAGCCAGCATGACCATCAACAGCTTCTTGTCCCCGGGTTTCAGCTTGATTTCCTCGATTCGGTGGCAGAACTTAAAAGCCGGCGTGAACAGTTTGCGGATCTTTATGATAACTGGCAGGTGAAAAAAAAAGAATTTGAGGTTCTGCGTACTCAGGAGATGGACAAGGAGCAGCGCCGGGACTTTCTTAATTTTCAGTGTCAGGAGATCAGCCAGTCAAAACTCACTCCGGGCGAGGATTTAAAATTAGTCGAAGAAAAAGATCGACTGAAAAGCAGTGATGAGCTGAATCGGCTGGGCCGCAAAAGTTACTCCTTGCTGCAGGATGCTACAGGCAATCATTTATCCCTGCTCAGAAAAAATATGGACCAGATGGCTGCCCTGGATCAATCCATTGCGGGTTTAAGTGAAGATGTGGCCGGTTACTGTTACCAGCTCGAGGATCAACTCGCAGGCCTGCGTGATTATCTGGATTCCATCCCCAACAATCCGGCCCGGCTTGATGAGATCTGTGCCAGGATTGATCTTCTCCAGCAGTTGAAACGAAAATACGGCCCAAATCTTGATAATGTCATCTGGTATGGCAAAAAGGCTAAAGAGGAATTAGCCGAACTTGACGCACTTGAGCATAATCTCGACCGGTTGGCCACAGAGCTTGCGGAAAGCGAACAGCAACTGCTGCAAAAAGCTGCTGAACTTTCAGAGCAAAGAAAAAAACATGGCCGGGAGATCACAAAAAAAATCATTAATGAGCTTCACTTTCTGGCCCTGGACCAGGCGGTCTTTGAAATTTTCTTTCCTGATTTTGAAAAAGACAAACTCACACGCATGACCAGGAAAGGAATAGACCGGCCCGAGTTTCTTTTTTCGGCAAATCCGGGTGAACCGCCAAAACCCGTGGCCAAGGTGGCCTCGGGTGGTGAACTTTCCCGCCTCATGCTGGCCCTGAAAAGTCTTTTGGCCAGAAAAGACCAGGTGGAAACCGTGATATTTGATGAAATTGACGCGGGAATCAGCGGCAAGGCGGCCGAGGCCGTAGCCAAAAAAATCAAAGAACTTGCCGCCCATCACCAGGTTATCTGCATCACCCATCTCCCCCAGATCGCCTCTTATGCCGAGGAGCATTTCCTGGTCGCAAAATCCGTCCAGGACCAGCGGACTAGGTCGACCATTAGCCGTCTGCAGCCGGATGAGCAGGTGCATGAACTCGGGCGTATGCTTGATGGTGATTCCGTCACCGAAAAAACCCTGGCCTATGCCGGGGAACTCCTGGGGAGACATCGAAATAATGGTTGAGATAACCGCGCTGGCCCTTTTTTCAGGCGGGCTTGACTCCATCCTGGCCTGCCGGGTGATCCAGGATCAGAATATCCGTGTTCAGGCTGTTCAGTTTATCACCCCTTTTTTTCACGATGATCTCCTGCAGCAGGAAGGTGAGTATCGTTCTTTTATCAAAAAGAAATACAACATTGATGTCTTGATCAGGGACATCACCCTGCCCTACCTGGAAATGCTGAAAAATCCGCCCCACGGTTACGGCAAGTATTTCAACCCCTGCATCGACTGCAAAATTCTGATGGTCTCCGAGATCAAAAAAATGATGGCTGATTTCAATGCCTCGTTCATTATCAGTGGAGAGGTTATTGGTCAACGCCCCATGTCCCAGCGTAAGGACACCATGCGGGTCATTGAACGGGACAGCGACACGGATCAGATCCTGCTTCGCCCTTTATGCGCCAGGTCCCAGAAACCCACCCAAGTCGAGCTTGACGGCATTGTCGATCGAGATCAGCTCCCCGATTTCAGCGGCCGGGGCAGAAGCGGCCAGATTCGGCTTGCGGAAGAGCTTGGCATCCGGGATTATCCCAATCCGGCCGGCGGCTGTGTGCTGGCTGATCCGGTGCTGAGCAAAAGACTGCAGAAAATTTTCAAAACAGACAGGGACATCAGCCCCGAGGATATTCGTTTTCTTCTTGTGGGACGGCAATTTCTTCTTCCCCATGGAGGCTGGTTGGCCCTGGGCCGAAAGCAGCAGGAAAACAGTAAAATCACCGCCCTGCGGCAGAGTGGCGATTATTTGCTCAATATGGAAAACAGGCCCGGCCCCACCGGACTGCTGCGGTATGGACATCATCCCGAGGATCAGAAACTTGCGGCTGAACTTGTGGTGCGCTACGGCAAAAAAACAGGAAACGGGCCGGCTGCGGCTGTGGTCTGCGTTGAAAGCGCGGATAATTGTTTTGAAATCAAAACCGGACCCTGCCAAGATGAGATTGGTCAATGGCTGTGTTGATGAGTTGTAAGGTTACTCTCCGTATCCAGACAAAAATATCGTAA
>JAGHCC010000439.1 GCA_021160685.1 Desulfobulbaceae bacterium
AACTGCGCTGCGTATCACTCCATGACCTCCTGTGAAAGCGCTTTCGGCGGCGATTCCTGCATGTGGAATGAAGCATTTTCCACTTGCACCCCTAAGTAAAAACCTACTACACATGGGGGTCAAAGGGTGTCAAAGTTTTGACCCCCTTTGACCCCCTTCTCCCAAAGCCAGGAGGTAGAAAAAGAACATGCGGCTGTAACCCATCTGCAGGGGGAAAGAAAACATCATGATGACGGAAAAGGCCACCAGGCTACAAAAGAGCGGATAGTGAGCATATACATCGAGCTGGCGGTCATTTTTCCAGAGCAAATAGAACTGCCTCCCCCAAAGGCAGAGGAAAATGAATAAAGCGCCCAGACCGCATTCAGCCGCTATTTGCAGGTAGTCATTATGGCTTTTTTTAACCTGCACCTTAAAGGTAAAGCAAGAATCTCTGGCATAACGATGCATATAGAGGGGATAAGCAAAGCGCCAGTTTCCCAACCCTACCCCCCGCCAGGGGTGTTCCTTGATCATGTAGAGCGTATTGCCCCAATGATATCGGCGGGCTTCCAGGATGGAAAGACTACCGATTTTTCGCACTGAGCTCATGACCCGGGCACGACTGCGGGGAAATACGGCCAAACTGCCGATGATCAGGATCGCCACAGTGATGGTTGCAATACCGGTTGTAATCCAGACTCGCAAAGATAACGACTGCCGTTTCCGGCGCTGGAACAGGTAAAAAACGGGAAGTAGGATTGAATAGAGCAAAAGGGCCAGGATTGCCGTTCTGGTGGTAGTCATGAATGTATGAGCTAAAGCTACCAGGGAAAGAGAAGCAAAAAACATCACCATGAAAAGCCGCCAGCCCGGATGGCTTTTCTTCTTGTCATCCCGCCAGAAGTGATGGGCCAGATACAGGGCAAAAGGAAGATTCAAAACCAGATAATGGGCTGCCGGATTTCGATATCCCAAAGTTGATGCCGGACCACTGATAGGCAGTAAAAAAGGCAGCTGGACCTTAAAAAACTGGAGAATGCCCAAGGGACAGAAGATGAGCAGGGAAAGAACCGTACCGTAAAGAGAGGCATAGAGAAGATGCCGCTGCGGGAAAAGAACGGCCAGGACGATAAACAATTGGATAAAAGACAAGTAGATGAGCAGTTGCAACACGGCATTTTGCCAAACCAGAGCAGCGGTCAATGACAAAGTTTGCAAAGCAAAAAACAGCAGCAACAACTTCAAACCGGTGTTGTTCCCGAGAAAATTTATGGTGCGCACCCACCTTTCCTGGTGGTAGGATAATGAAAAAACGAAGCAAAAGCCGATGAAAAATGCTGCCGGGCAGAGGAAGGCATATTTGGGCAAATCATACAGGGTAAACATAATCCTGCCGGCGGGAGTAAAACCACTGATAAAAGGAAGGGGGGCCAAGAAAAAAAAGCAGAAAAGCAGCCCGGAGAAAAAAGGTTCATCATAACAACGCAGCCGGGCAACAAACGGAAAAGCAACTTTTTTCTGTTGCTTCGGATAAGGATGATGATTTTTTCTCTTTTTGGCCATGAAGATTATTTTCGTTTCGGTGTTTTCATCTTTGCGAGGGCCTGCTGTAAAGAAGTCATCACTTTACGATACTCAGGCTTGAGTTTTTTGACTGCCATCTGATTGGTTATCCGCCGGGCTTCTTCAACATTCCCCAAAATAGCATAGGTTTTTACAACTTGTAAAAAAAGTGGAAAGTTCTTAGGCCTTTGCTTCCGGGCCAGCAGGAAGTAGAGCAACGCTTGTTGAGGCTTGCCGGTTTTCAGATAAGCCTCCGCAAGACGGTAAGCAATTTTCCAATCAAAGGGATAAATCCGCTGACATAAATCCAATAACTTTACGACCTGATCATAATCACCCAGCCTGGCAGCGGCTGTCGCCCCGGCAGCTAAATCGGTGATGGAATAGGGGTGATAATGCAGGGCCTGATTATATGCTTTCAGGGCGTCCTCGTCTCTGCCCTGGTTCATGAGGCAGTTGCCGGCATTGTGAAATTCCTCATATATTGAGGGATAATAACCGATCTTTTGGGATGCCAAGTGATAATGGCGCACGCCCCTATTCCAGAGATCATCAGCCCGCTTAGGCCTTTTTGCTTTTTGCGTCGCCTTTCCAGAAAGAAAATAATAGTCTACCGCCGTAAACGTGCTACATTTCTCCAGGATGGCAATGCTGAAAAAAAGGCAGCCAAGAAAACCCCCCAAGTAAAGAAGTGATAAAAGAAAAAATAATCGGTTATAATGATTTTCCATGTTCATCCGCACGGCCAAACTTAGAGATATTTCCTTTCCCTATACCACAGAGAATCCAGCTGGTGCAAAACAATACAGCCATAAAGTTCATATTAGATTTTTGCCGCTGTGGGGTACTGAAAAAACTGTAAGGATTTAACAACAATGTCAATTTCCCCCTACACGATCCTTATCTCCTTCTTTTGTAAATTATCGACACCGGCATATCAATGTTCTTTTCCCCATCAGTTAGTCAGTTCACCAACATACCATAGTTGCCGACGTTTACACCCAGATGTAACACTATCTTGAATTTATTATTTTGCCCTTTTGGGCATTTTAAAACGAAAAAAGCTCATGCTTCCATGAAAAATTCCGATTTTATCCTTTACGATGCCATCAGCTTTATAACCTCTTATAATTCATCACAGAAGGCACAGACAAAAAGATTTCCACCACCAGTATTGCAATGCCCAACAGAATTACATCAATGTAACAGACATTGCACATGAGATAAACAATGGTGTTACACTATTATTGCGAGAGAAAAAGAATGAGTTCCACTAACATGCTGTAATGATAGGCTTTTTTACCAACAAATGCCGTGGCGATTATTGGTATGGATATTGCTGGTTTACTAAGTTGAAGGTTAACGGCAATCAGCATTTATTATATGGGGACGTACAATGAACCATAGAATACAAACAATTTTCCTGATAGGTCTTCTTTTCCTTTTTGCGAATCTCTCTTCTTCCTTTGCCCGCACAATAACATTATCTTGGGATCCCAACACCGAGTACGATCTTGCGGGATATATGGTATTCGTTGGACAAACCAGCGGAGAATACGATGCATCTTATTCCGTTGATAATGACGTGAATGAATATGAACTGGATTTACCCAATGATGGGTTGGATTACTTTTTGGCTTTAATAGCTTTTGATACCAGCGGAAATGAGAGTGAATTTTCTGAAGAAGTAATCGTCGAGGGAGAAACAACGGGATCTTCCGACGACTTACCTTCCAACGACTTACCTTCGGGTGGTTCATCTGCTGATCTACTCAGCCAATTTGGCCAGGAACAGTTTTGCGGACCGAATAATCTGGACACCTGCACCCAACTGGAATGCGAAGACCTTGGTCCTGATTACTGGTGGTATGATTCCTGTCGAAAGGGGCAACAGCAGGAAAACTATGACGGCAGGATTGCCGAAGCTCCGGTGAGATTGGGAAATAATGCAAATGATGGGAAAATCTCGACAGGTGACGGTTTCTCTCTGGTACTTAACGTTCCCGAAACGGTAAGGACCTATGCTTTGCTGGTTTTTCCCAATGCCGACTATGACTTTCTTGACAATGACAACCTTTTCACTAAAAAGCTGGTTTCAATTACCAGTGGCCGGCTACCGGTTACGGATGATTTGTGCTGGATTTTAGAAGATTATCCTGATTTTGCGGGAACATGGTGGATTGCCTTTTTCACCACGCCTGCATCCGCTGAGGAATTTCACGATTTAAATGAACTTGAAGACTATATAAATAATGGCGGCGTTTACCATTTTGGCAGTTATAACATAACCGTGGATTGTCAGAACTGATACCTCCCCTCCTTGACACCAGCCAGATTTTAAGAGAGAAAGGGATCATGTTTGTTAAACATGATCCCTTTCTCTCTTTGCTATCAGCTATCAATTGACACCTTAGTTAATTTTCGCCTCATAGGCATTGTAAAAGATTTCCCCCGTCTTGCTCACATAACCAAAATAAACATCAAATACCAGACCTGAGTAGGCTGAAAAATCCACCGGGCCCAAGGTCATAGTCATAATGCCATCCAGACATTCGTGAGAACAAAGAGGCGTGGCATTGAAACCAAGCTTCAGCTGAGGAAGATAAATATACATGATGACCAGACTCACATCATCACAATTTTTTACGCTCATCCGCGGCTGAATAAGGCTTCCAGGTCCCGGGTCAACCGCGACTATGGTCTGGGCGGGTTTTACAAAATCCGTTCCAAACCGGTTTGCCTCCATGGGAGCGGGAGGCGCCAGCACCAATTCTTTACATTTTCCTTCACTGGACAACACGCTGACCCCGGCAATCGCCGCCTCACAAGCATTGCCATAGGTCTTGCTATCACAGCCGCATACCGGTTCATAGACATCCGCACAGACTCCAGGCTGAGGTTGACACAGGCCTGGGACATCACAAGCACCGACTTCCCTGGCACAGTAATAACCTTTATCGCAATCTCGGTTCGATTCGCAAGATTTATCCGCCGGAGCAGGGCATTCATCCAAATTCATGCATTTCCCCTCGCACCAGGCACCACCCACCCGGTTGCAAGTACGCGCATCGGTACATCCTTCCAGTTTTTCCGGCGAGCAGCTGCCCGATTCTATCCTGTCAGTAACAACGTATTTGATTTTTTCCAGCATTTCCAAATTTTTCTCATCACCGGGATCTACTTTCATTTCCAAGTAATAGGCCGGCAGGGCTCCATCATCTCTACCCATCTTTTCATCAGCCTGGAACATATTAGAAGCCCTGGCGGTAAAATAGGAAGGTGCAGTAGTAAACGCCAGCGAAAATTCCTGGGTTAACTGGCTACCGTCTTCGTGTAGATAAAAATCTTTTTCCTGGGAGCCCAGCCTATGACCGGTTTCATCAACGATGGCCAAAGCAATATTTATCGGCTGCCCGGTGGTAATTCCCTGGGGAAATTGAAGCTCTACATTAAAGTTCATCCTCCAAAAATCACCCATATCCGGGATAAAATCCTGACCGCAGACAGCACAGGGATCAATGGGAATCCACCATGGTTTTCTAACCAGCATCCGACTAAATTTATCCGGCAGGTTATTGCTGCACCCAAAGATAACCATCGCATAAGCATCATCAGGGCAACCATCCAAATCATTAGGTGTCCCATCGCCATCACGGTCATCATCGCAGGAATCACCAAGGCCATCACCATCAAGATCAGCCTGCGAACTATTAATGACCGATACGCAATTATCACAGGCATCACCAACCCCATCGCCATCCGTATCAATTTGCACCGCATTGGCAACAAAGGGACAATTATCCTGGGAATTTATGCGGCCGTCATTGTCAATATCACCATCACAAGCGTCACCGATACCATCTCCATCCGTATCCGCTTGGTCGGGGTTAGCAAGACCAACGCAATTATCATGAATATCAATCCTGCCATCATGATCATCATCATCACATGAATCACCGACACCATCCCCATCAATGTCTGCCTGCGATATATTAACAACATAAGGACAATTATCCTGGGAATTTATGCGACCGTCATTGTCAATATCACCATCACAAGCGTCACCGATACCATCTCCATCCGTATCCGCCTGGGACATATTGGCCACTCCGGGACAATTATCATGATTATTAAGAAAACCATCACCATCACGATCATAATCGCCGGGGTCTTCCGTACCATCGCAATCCGTATCGGCATTGCCGATACCACAAACAGCAAAAGCATTCCTCACCTGGCAGCAGTCATCAGCAGTGGTGGTCACCCCAGCAACCACAGTGATATTCATTTCTTCACAGGCATCAACGGCAAAATTCCTGAAGGCATAAAAATCAGGATTGGATGGCAGCTTGGCGGTCACCACCCGGTAATAGATGGCCCGACTTTTTGCCTCACCAATACCACGGATATTCAAAGATGGCGAATTGGGATGCGTACCACCATCGGTCATCAGGTAGAGGGCCTTGCTCAAAATCGTACTGTTGCTATGAACGCCCCCACGATCCCAACTCCCGACATAGAGGTTACTATAGTGATCGGGATCTCCACAAAGTGTCGGATCTTCAAGATTACGGACGGCGCCGCAACTACTGACCAGGCTCGATCCCTCGCCTTCAAGCCAGTCCCCATCATGGTAAGTACCGGACCAGTGAGAAACAAACATGCCCATGGAATCGGCAATATGCTCAGCGATGGCACCGCTTTCATTACGATAGACGAAATCAACCTCGGAACGGTGGAAGGAGTGGCCGGTTTCATGACCCACGAGATCCAGCGTTATCGCCCCATCACCAAAATTATGAATGGAATACCAGCCACAATCCGTGGAATTGGCATTCTGCCAATTATTGCCCACATGGACATACATCTCCCATTCTTCCCCACCACCATCATAGGAATCCCGGCCAAAAACATTTTTATAAAAGTTATATATTTCCCTGGTAAAATCATTACAATCATAGCCATCCTGATCCGGATTAGCACAATTCCAGCCATCGGCACAGAGATTGCCCCAACAATTCCAAGCATTAAAATTGCATTTTCCATCCTCATCAAACCAGGCATCATCGTCAGTGGTAAACATCCAACATGTACTACCGGCTGACTCATCATGGTGATTCCCGGTTTCAATATCCATATTAAAGCCATCGTAAACCCGAGCCTGGGTAAAGAGGATTTTACCGGTCATGGCGTCAATGAAGGCATCCGTACACCCCCCATCACTATTGGCAGCGAAAAAGATAATGCGCCAGGCCAAGCGGGGATCACTTTCCACCTTTGGACATTTGTCACAGTGGAAAGCCAGCAGGGCCTCATCGTATATCCACAGTTTACCCGGCACCAGGGTCACGAAATCAGCAGTTTTCAGATTATATGTTTCCTGGATGATTTTTCTGGCCCGGGACAATGATATCTTGGGTTCAGACGTTGCCAGATCAAGATCAGGAATATAATTGCCGTAAAAGCGATTGAGCGAAGGACCACTCTTCTCATCAGCAACTACCGTTTCCAGCCAGGAACCGTAAACTGGAATCCGTTGGCAATACTGGCGAAAAATCTCTGTTTTCTGTTTTATCCCTGACTGCTTGATCATCAACAGGTTATCCCGAACATTACTGACTCTGAGCAGATCCTTATAAGCATCAAAAAAAGCGTAGGAAACTTTTCCCGGAGCAATATTAGGACCAATACCGGGATCAAGAGCCAGAGATTCGGCCGGCAGCTTCATCTCCAACCTTTTCACCATCCCCTGGCGCACCTCAACAATGGGTTCAACCCAACTCTCTTTTTTAAGCACCTGTAACCGATTGAACTGCAGCGTTTCCCGAGAGATCAACTCGACGGGCAACGGCTTGATAATAATTGGGTATTTTGTTATTATTTCCCCAGCCTGGGCGTCAAAGACACCACCCGCAAACAGCGAAATAATCATAATGAGAAATCCCAACAGTTTGATCATCCTGAATTTCATTATTTCCCTCCTTTTTCGGGGTTGAGGAGTTCAAGACTCCCTCTATTCCTGACACCTTTGACACTATGACCCTGATCCCGACATGCAAAAAATTCGCCTATAAAAAGTCGGTATTGGTCAGCAAAAAAAGTACGAAAAAACCGAAAAGAGATTAAAGTTTCTGGGTAAAATTCCGATATCATTATCAATGAGCTGATAGAATTCTTAGCATCCCATTGCCAAGATGGTACATCAGCTAATAAATCATAGTTTTAATATTCCAGAACGGGATCATTCTAGTCACGACTATTTATGATCAGCAAGATTACTTCCTTGATATTGACAACTATCACAACCTTAGTATAATAGTAGAATGGTCGATTGCAAGCAGAAATTTTAATTAATGTTCACAATCATTCAAATGAAGGAGGAATCCATGAAAAGAGCACCATCAACCCGTTTCAGCCACGTACTGTTTCTACTCACCATCCTCATCCTGGTGGGAGGTCTTACCATGCCGGCTTTCGCCAGCACCAGCAATCTGCAAGCCTACCCTGATCATGCTTTAGAGGCGATGGTCTTTGCACCATTCGTAGTCACGCATCAGGTACCACAGCCCAACCCGGCGGCTATTCAAATTGAAGTAGGAGCCGCAGCAGGCGTGACAATGACCCCTTCAATGCAGGTTGCAGCCGGGGATGTGGGAACCACCGGCCAGCTCATTACCTATATTTATCTCCCTATTTTCAATTTTGGGATCACTATTCCCGGAAAATCCGTCACCCTGGAAAATGAACAAGTGGTGGATCTGATTTCCAATTCACTTGATTTCAGCAATTACCTGGGCCTTAATTTCATTGTTTATTACGGATATGTCAATGCTGCCGGCACCATTATGTATAACGCTTATACCGTTACCGTGGTTGACTATTCCCTCGTCCCTGAATGCGCTGGTCTGGACCGGGCTGCCTGCGGCCAAACGGACGGCTGCTCC